>JBEBHD010000126.1:0-14597 GCA_040080915.1 Saprospiraceae bacterium | reverse complement strand
AAAATCAACAATCATGTAATCTTCAATCATGTAATCAAATTGATTATCAAGGAGATAATCCCTTCGAGCAGAGCACTCCGCATTCATGCGTTTGCCCTGAGATGGATCCCACCCCCAAACCCACTTAATCTATGACAAAAAAATGCTCGCAGACTTTGTGCAGCAACATGCCGGGGCGGGCTGCGGAAGTCAGGTAAAGCGAAATACGGGAGCCGACTTCGTAGGGCGCGTCTTCGAGTATGGCATCGGGCTTATTGTCGCCGTCAAGGTCGCCGTACCAAATAAGGCCGATATTAGGGTTTAGTCCTTCACCGGGTTGGACCCATCCCGTCAGGTCTTGGCGGTGAGTGGGCTGGTCAGGTACCATATTCAGCGCGTGCAGGCGGAAATTGGTCACCTGCACAAAGTCGGAGTCGCCAAACTGGGCACAGCCCGTGGCGGCAAGGTAGTAGGTGCTTTTCTCTTGTGCATCTTGCCCGTCCGTACCGGGGTGTATAGGCATCATGGCTCCGGGCGACAACAGGGACGAATAGTACGTCAGGTTGGGGTCGAAAAGCCCGAGGCTGCTAACGAAGCCAGCCTTGAGAGGCTTGGCCGATCCGATGATAAACTTGGCAGTGTCACGCTGGTTGGTGTACAGCACGTCCACATTTTCCATGAACGCCTCGTTGTATTCCTGAACACGGTGGATTTCGATCTTACGGAGTTCGTCGGCGAATGAATCCCGAACGTATATACCGTACCAATTCAGCGGTGGCAGGGGATCATGTACGATTTCCCGATCCGCGCATAAGTAGTAGGTGCCGCTCACATACGGACTGAAGACATAGCCTGTTTTGCTCGGTGATTTCACCTTGAGCCACAGGCCCGAAACACTATCCACCTCCACGTACTGTCCTCCATTGCCCACTTCAACCAGTGTAAGCGAGGAGCCTTTGGACAGTTTTTCGAGCACCTTGCCAGACTTGTCCGGTTTGTCACGTAGGTTGAGTACCGAAGCGGTCACAACGATATCTTCGGGGAAAAAGGTCATTTGGGCGGTAACCCATGAGGCTTGAAAAACGGCTGCGAAGCCGATTGCAATTCGGATAAATGTTTGCATGACTGTGGTTTGGCGGCAAAGGTATACTTCGCGCTGCGAGATTTTGAGCATGGCCTTCGGCCAACTATTTTGATTAGCAGCGCTTAGCATGACAAAAGCGGCTTCGCACTTTACGGCGCGAGGTATATTTCGTTCATGTACTTTTGTTTGTGCCCAACAAAAAACTGCAGGCCAGTGCTGCGAGCGCGAGGCCGAGAAACTCGCGGGTGTACTCGATCCAAGGTTCTTCGGCCTTCATGCTCCCGACGATGGTGGGAGCGCCTATTTTTATCCAATTTACAAATTCCGGCAACAGTGCAATAGCCCAAAGAAGCGAAGCGATCAGCGTGATCCAGAGTGCCAGGCGATTTTTTCGGCCTGCTGCCGCCAAGCCAAATTGTGCGGCCACGCTGCCGTAAAGGGCGATCCACGGCAGAGGATCGGGGTCATTGTACTGCACGGCTGCAAACACCGCGAAGACGAGAGCGAGTACCCATAATGTGCGTTTCATCGGCTTTTTTTATATTTTATTTTCGCTTGGCGGTGTGCTCGAACGAGGTAGTAAACCTCGGTCAAGCACAACCCACTGGTGAAAATACCGGCGGTCAATGCCCCATACGAGCATAGCCACGAACAAGCCAATCGCGGTGCCGCCCAGCACGTCCACCAAAAAATGTTGAACCAAAAAAATCCGAGACACACCGACGAGCATGGCCGTCCAGGCGCAAACAAAGGCGAGCAAAGGCCAACGTCGTCCGATCATGAACGCGCACAGGCCAAACAACGCAAAGGCAGCCATTGTGTGGCCGGAAGGGAAACTGGTTTGCCCGTCGTTGAGCACCACGCCGGGCACAAAGACCACGGTGTTTTTTAAGCCAAGCGAGCCAAAAAACGTGACGGGCCGGTCGGTGCCGATTTGGTCTTTCAGGAAAAAAGAGGTGGGCAAAACCATCAGGCCAGCCATTGCGATCAGCAGTGCGAAACGGAAGCGCCAAAGCATGGCCAACAAACCAAGGGCAAAAAAGGCGAGCGCTTCGCCCGCGTGGGTCCACCAGCGGAAAAATGTGTTCAGCGGTTCCGCCCGAAACGGGTTCAGGTACAGTATTTCGGCCCCATATGGCACAAAAAGCAGCAGTGCCAGTCCCGCGTTCAGGAACACGAGTGTAGGGACGAAAAACCAAGGGTTGTTCCAAAACGCTTTTCTCATGGTGATTTACTTTTCAAAACGCCGCCGCAGGCGGAGCATCAGGCGGTCTAATTGGTCCGTGCTAAACATTTGCGCGTCTTTCACGGCCCGCTGGGTTAGGTATCCACCGATGAGCATGAGCGTGATGCTTGGTGCCATAGCCGCCCAAAACGGCGTGAGCACATAAGCCTCTGCCAGTTTTTTGCACAGGATGTTCAGCATGACAAAGACGACAAAGAAGACGATGGAAACCAAGATCGGGTACCCAAAGCCGCCCTTGCGGATAATGGCACCCATAGGCGCGCCCACGAACAAAAAAACAAAGCAGACCGCCGCAAAACTGTACTTGGAGAAAAGTTCGAAACCGGTCTTGACGGATTCCTTGCGCTTGTTGTCTATCTGGGCAGCTCGGCGTTCCACGATCAATTTGGCTGCGGTCGCTTGGTTCGATGCGTCGCGTAGGAGTTTTTCACGGCTGTTTTTTTCAAACGTCTCCCCAAACGAACGGTACTCGTGCAGACTTTTATCCACAACCTGCCGAGGCAGTTCGGGGCCACGCACCGAGGTAGCCAACGGCGGCGGGCGCAGCGGATAGTGCATGACTGCCTTGTTTTTTATCCGTATGCCAGCGGATCGCGACGTGTCGGGCAGGGCATTTCGAGGCAATGCTTTCGGCGGTGATTCGGGCTTGGCGGGCGGGCGGTTGATGCTGGCGAGCAATTCGGTGGCCATATCCACGTAGTTGGTGTCAATTTCCATGCGCAGCGAATCCATGTTTTTGCGCAGTTGGTTCATGTTCAACATGGAGCGTTGGTTGGCAAACCGGTCTTCACTCGTTCGTGTCATCTCGAACTCGCCGAGGTCCCATACCTTGGTCCACGACCGGAAATTGGTACGCACAAACGGGTAGCCACCCTGTGCCGACGGGCGGCCTTGGTGGCCCGGCTCTTGGTACTGCGCCCCATTGAACAGGTTCATGACGAAAAACTGCTTGTCGCTCGCGGTGAACATCTGCCCGCTGTCGGCGAGGATTTGGTTGAATTTAAGTTTGCCAAAGTTGCTCTGGTCTTCAATGAGCACTTCTTTGATTGTTTCGCCGTCGCGCTCTTTGTCGCCGATACGAATGACGAACTGCCGAAAGTCCTCGTTAAAAACACCCTTTTCGAGGGCCAGTGCGGGCTTTTGCCTGCGAACGTCGTACAGCCTCGATCGGAACTTGAGCATGGCTTCCGGGATCAAAAAGTCGGCACAGACGTAGGAAAACAGCGATACGCCGATGGCCACTATAGCCAACGAACGTATAATTCGCAGCAGGGATACACCGGCCGATTTCATGCTCGACAGCTCGTAACGCTCGGCCAGATCGCCCATCACCATCACGGAAGCGATTAGCATGGCAATGGGCAGGGCCATCGGGAAAATCGAAATGGACATGTACCCGATGAGCTCCAGCAGGATGAAAATGCTGATGCCCTTGCCCGCGATATCGTCAATGTACAGCCACAAAAACTGCATGACCAGCACAAACAATGCAATGCCGAACGACACCGCGAAAGGGCCGATAAAACTGGTGAGCAGGAGTTTGTCTATTTTTTTCATCCAAAAATTGGCTGCGCAAAAGTATGTTGCGGTTTCAAAAAAACTGCATCTTCAGCGACTTCACAGCGTGAATTGGACGAACCCCAAACTCGATACGGTCTACTCGGAGCAGCCCATACTGATCGGGGCGCTCAGCCAGGACACGATCAGCCGGAGGGCGTACTACACAGTTTATCAAAACGAAGCCAGTACTACCCTCCAGGCATACCTGATGGTGTTTACCTGAAGTCAGACACCACGCCGTTGTTTGTGCAAATAGTTGGCAAAAACGGCCAGCAGCACGGCAGCATGTTCCTCGTGATGCGATAGCCCGATTACTCCTCCTCTACCGGTGTCGGGTTGCTTTGCCACATAAGAAACGCTTTCAAAAACCCTTGTAGATCGCCATCAAGTACCGCATCGGGGTTGTGTACCTTGTGGCCGCTGCGCAGGTCTTTCACCCAGCGGTCGTCGAGCACGTAAGAGCGGATCTGGCTGCCCCATTCGATTTTGGATTTGCCAGCTTCCACCTTGTCTTTTTCCTCTTGGCGCTTGCGCACCTCGAGTTCGTACAGGCGGCTTCTCAGCATCTGCATGGCGCGGTCGCGGTTCTGGTGCTGGCTGCGTTCGGCTTGGCACTCCACCACCACGCCGCTGGGCAAGTGGCGCAGGCGTACGGCGGATTCGGTTCGGTTCACGTGCTGGCCGCCAGCACCGGACGCGCGAAATACATCCATCTCAATATCATCAGGCTTGATGACGATCTCGATGCTGTCGTCTTCCACCAACGGGTACACGAACACGGACGAGAAAGAAGTCTGGCGCTTGCCCTGAGCATTGAACGGGCTGATGCGCACGAGGCGGTGAACGCCGTTTTCGCCCTTGAGCCACCCGTAGGCATAGTCGCCGCGGATTTCGATGCTGGCCGATTTGATGCCAGCCGCGTCGCCTTCCTGCTCAAATAGTTCGTTCACCTTGAAGCCCGCTTTTTCCGCCCACATTTTGTACATGCGCAGGAGCATGGCAGACCAATCGCAGGCCTCGGTGCCGCCCGCGCCCGCATTGATGTTGAGCACGGCGTTCATGGGGTCTTCCTTTTGGTTCAGCGTGCTACGGAACTCGGCATCGGCCAAAATTTCGGCGGTGCGGGCGTACTGGGCATCCACCTCCTGTTCGGAGGTCATGCCTTCTTTTTGAAATTCAAAAAGCCCTTCGAGGTCGTCCACCTCACGGGCTATTTCATTGTACTCATCCACCCAGTTTTTACTGAGGCCGATTTTGCGCTGAATGCCTTCGGCGCGTTTGGGGTCGTTCCAAAAGTTCGGGTCGAGGGTTTGGCTGGTCAGGTCATCAATTTCGCGGAGCCGGTTGTCCACGTCAAAGATACCTCCTTAAGACCGCCAGTTTATCCTTCAACTCCTTGAGCTGTTCGATAGTCATGCTGGAAACGGATATTTTAAAAAGGGTTAAGGTTAGAAGGTTTGGGGGGAAGTACCTGGTTAGAGGGTGTCTGATTAGAAGGTTAGAGGGTTTCTGGTTGTCCATCCCCTCTAACCCTCTAACCTCTAACCCTCTAACTACAAAACCTCCACATAGAAAACCAATTCCGAGTTGGGCGGGATGGGGCCGGCAGCCTGTTCGCCATAGCCGAGTTTGGCCGGGATGATCAGGATGGCTTTTCCGCCGTGGTTGAGTTGCATGACACCTTCGTCGAAACCGGGGATCATCTGGCCTACACCGGCAGGGTAGGGGTATGGCTCGCCACGCTGGTACGAGTTGTCGAAGGGCGTGCCGTTGGTCAGGCAGCCGTAGTAGTGTACGCGCACTTGTTCGCCGGACTTGATTTTGTCGCCGTTACCTTTGTCTTCAACCAACATCTTCAGGCCGGAACCCAAGGTGGTGACGCCGGCCAATGTGCCAGCGGTGTAGCTTTTCACGGTTTCCTGGGTTTTGTTTTGCACCGAGAGGTACTTTGCTTCTGCTTCTGCCTGGGCTTTTTCTTTGTCTGCTTTGGTGATGATGTCCACCAAAACCAACTCGTGGCGCACTTCTTTGGCATCTTTGAGGCTTGGAGGCACGAATTTTTGCAGGAAGGTGTCAATGGGTTCGTAAACCGTGGCACTATCGCCTTCGACCATGAGCAGGATGGCATCATAAATGGCCGGAACACGCTTGGGCAGTGCGTCCTTGGTGTACAGTTCGTACTCGCGCGGGCCGCCAAAGTTTTTCTGTGTGCTGGTCATGAGCGAGTCGCCGATCCAGACGTAACTTTGCACCATGACGGTTTCGCCGGGCTGGGGCTTCTGGCCGCTCTTGTTGGTGTGGTTGACAAACCGATGGCCGTGCTCGGTTTTGATGCCTTCGTTTTGGCAAGACGTTGCAAGAACTGTCGCTGCCGCCAAGGCCGTGAAAAGAAAATTACGCATGTTGTGTTGAAATGAATTGTTTGCGAATGGATTCAAATTTTTGATTGGCCGGGGAAGTCAATGGTTGGTTTTTAGCAGAGCGTTTTTGTACAAGGGAAGCAGGTCCCTGAATTTTTGAACAGTAGATTTCAGGCTGTCGTGCGAGTAGGCACCGGAGGCGTTTTTGTGTCCGCCTCCGCTGAAATGCGTGCGACAAATCTCCTGTACATCGAGATCGCCTTTGGAGCGCAGGCTGAGTTTGACGATCGTAGGCTGGTTGTGGATCAAGGCGGCGAGCCGCACATCGCGAATGGTCAGCAGGTAGTTTACGATGCCCTCGGTGTCGCCGCGCTGGATGTCAAAATCCTCATAATCCTTTCGGGAAAGCCAAACATAGGCTGTACGAAATTCGGGCAGGTACTCCATTCGGTTGGCTAAGCAGTGGCCGAGCAGGCGGAGGTTTTTTTCTTTTTGAGAATTGAAAATCCTGTCCTGCACATCCGTATCATCCATGCCGCGGTCAATCAGATCGGCTACGATCCGAAAGACGGCGCTATTCGTTGCGTGCTTGAACGACCCGGTGTCGGTGACGATGCCTGAATACAGGCACATCCCAACGCTGGGGTTGATTTTTTGCCCGTCGCCCATGTCGGTGATAAAACGGTAAACCAACTCGCAAGTACTGCTGGCCGCAGGTTCCGAAAACGTGTAATCGGCAATCGGGTCGGGGTATAGGTGGTGATCAATTAGTATGCGCGGCCCTGGCAGATTTTTGATGTACTCGCCTAATTTATCAATTCGATTTAGTGCGTTGAAATCGAGAAAAACGAATACGTTTTTTTTGTTCAGCACCTGCTTGCATTCTTCGGTGTGGATGTCCCAGATAAGGATTTCCTCGGCCAGCGGCAGGAACTCGAACTCGGCAGGGTATTCCGACGGGAAGAGAACGTGTACCGTATGGCCATACTGTTGCAAATAGTGTTGCATGGCCAAAGCGCTGCCGATAGCATCGCCGTCGGGGTTGCGGTGCGAAAATATGGCCACGTTTTGCGGGTAGTGCAGGAGCTGTTTGAGTTCGGATGGGATGCTCATAAAAAAACGGCTGCAAAAGTACGTCGCCGACGCGTGTTTTGGCGAGTGGCGAGATTTTATTTTTAAACAAAAAAGGGATACGCGCTTGCTCAAAAAAAATCTCGCATACATTTGCGTCACGAATCACGTAATCACAAACCTACTCCTTAATTTTGAGCAACAAAACATTTACCATGATCAAGCCCGACGCAGTACGGGCGGGTAACATCGGCAACATTCTCCAAATGATCAACGCGGCAGGCTTCCGAATCGTGGCCATGAAACTGACGCACATGACCCAAGAACGCGCCGGACAGTTTTACGAGGTACACAAAGAACGGCCCTTCTACGGCGAACTTTGTGACTTTATGAGCAGCGGCCCCATCGTGGCAGCCATTTTGGAAAAAAACAACGCCGTCGAGGATTTCCGAAAACTCATCGGTGCCACTAACCCCGCAAACGCCGAACCCGGCACCATCCGCAAGCTGTACGCCACCAGCGTCGGCGAAAACGCCGTCCACGGTTCGGACAGCGACGAGAACGCCGCCATCGAAGGCGCGTTCCACTTCAGCGGAATGGAACTGCACTGATCCTGAAATTGAAGCGTGTTTTGATACCACCTTCCTTGGCTAACGAGCCGGGGAGGGTTTTTTTGTAGTTAGCCAACAGTCAACAACAGCTAAAGGCCAACAGCCAGCACCACTTTCCCGAATTGCTCGCCCGAGGCGATGTGTGCCAAGGCGGCGTTGCCGTCGGCCAATGGGAAGACGGAATCCACTACGGGAACGATACGATGCTGGCAAACAAACGCCAGCATCTGTCCGAATTCCTCCATTGTGCCCATGGTAGAACCAAGGATGCTGATCTGTTTCCAAAATAGGATTTGAGGGCTGAGGCCGTTGATTTTGCCCAAGCTGCCACCGTAAATACCGATTCGCGCGCCTGGGTTGCACAGAGCTGGCAGCAGGGCGAATCCATCGCCGCCCGCCGAATCCACCACTACATCAAAGCCGCCAGCCAAGGCCTTGAGGGCCTTATCCCAATCGCCCGCCTTGTAGTTGGCACCGCCTGCTGCACCCATGCGAACGGCTTTTTCGATTTTGCCATCGTTTCCGGAGGTAACAAAAACCTCAGCGCCTTTGGCCAGTGCAAACTGCATAGCCATGAGAGCTACGCCGCCGCCCACGCCAGTGATCAGCACTCGCTCGCCTGCTCGAAGTCCGCATCGGGAAAATAGTGTCCGGTAGGCAGTTAACCCGGCAAGGGGCAATGCGGCAGCCTGCTCCCAGGTGAGGTGTTCAGGCATGGGAGCGAGGTTGGCGGTAGGGATAGCGATCCACTCTGCCATTGTGCCATTTTCTGGCAGGCCGAGGACGCGGAAATTTTTCTCCTGCGCCGCCGGGTTGTCGCCCCAGTCGAGTGCCGGGTACAAAACCACCGCCCGGCCGCTCGTATCAGTGCCCGCACCGTCGCTTCCGAGGATGACGGGCAGTTGAATTTTACTGTACTGCCCTTGGGTAATCCACCAGTCGCGGCGGTTCAGCGCTGCAGCGTGTACGCGTATTAAGGCAAGATCACCTTCGGTGTTTGGGGTTTCAATTTCCTGAAAAACAAGTGGTTGGTTGAGTTCGTGCAGCACGAGCGCTTTCATGTCGGAAACTGTTGTTGAAAAAACTAAGTGAAATAGTCGAACAAATGTACGAGGTTTGCGTTCGGCTCACGAATCATGAACAAGTTCCAACAAGGTTTGCGCATAGCACTTTTTTTGGCCGCTGGCTGCCTCGTCCTCAACGACGCGGCTGTGACGGCCTTCCCGTGCTTGCAGCAATTGGTCTTTGCTCTCACAAACGACCAGGAATGTGAAGAAGAAAGTATTCCATTGTCCACTTCAAACCTGCTGGAAGAACAAGCCAAGCACCACGAATCCAACCACTGGTTCGAGTGCGTAAGTGATACGAGCGAAGAAACCGTCCGGTCGGTCGGGCACTTGATCCAGGACGATGATGTTTCGGTGCTCGCCTTTATCACTATTTTCTCTCCGCCGCCCGAACAGGCGTAGGCTTGATTCCCAATTTTTGTTTTTTTCATCTCGACTGCCCAGTTCATCTTGGCGCAGACTCCCTGTTTTCTGATTAACAAACCCAATTTGGCTCCATGTCGAACAAAAACATCATGGCAAGCGTCAAGCACGACTTGCCAGCTTCTATTGTCGTTTTCTTAATCGCGCTACCGCTGTGCCTCGGTATAGCCCTGGCTTCTGGTGCCCCACTGTTTTCCGGCATGATCGCCGGTATCGTAGGCGGTATCGTCATCGGCTGGCTGAGCAATTCGCACACCAGCGTGAGCGGCCCGGCGGCGGGCCTCACGGCTGTAGTATTGGTATCTATTCAGCAGCTGGGCAGTTTCCAGACGTTCCTGTTGGCGGTCGTGGTAGCCGGATTTTTTCAATTGGCACTTGGACTGGCAAAAGCGGGCAGCCTGGCCAATTTTTTCCCCTCCAGCGTTATCAAGGGAATGCTGTCAGGTATCGGTATTATCATCATCCTCAAGCAAATACCGCACGCACTTGGTTACGACAAGGATGCCGAAGGCGACATGGCTTTTTCTGAAGCAAGCGGGAGTAACACTTTCGCCACTCTGTGGGAAACCGTCAATTTGTACATTCATCCCGGTACTACTCTGGTGGCCTTGGCGGCCTTGGCCATCCTGATTTTTTTCGAGCGACCCAAGGCTAAAAAATTACTCGGGCCGGTGCCTGCTGCATTGGTGGCCGTGACGGTCAGTGTTTTGCTCAACGAACTGTTCAAGGCCAGCGGTACTGAACTGGCCATCCTGCCTGAGCATTTGGTTTCCATACCGGTCGCCGCCAATTTGTCTGGCTTTTTGGGTCAATTCACAGTGCCCGATTTTTCCCAGTGGAACAACCCGGATGTGTACCGTATCGCTTTGACATTGGCGGCCGTTGCTACCATCGAGACGTTGCTTTGTGTGGAGGCGATTGACAAAGTTGATCCGCAAAAACGCACAACAAACCCCAGTACAGAGCTGCGAGCGCAGGGCATCGGCAATATAGTTTCAGGGTTGATCGGTGGTTTGCCGGTCACCTCGGTTGTGGTGCGCAGTTCGGCCAATGTAAACGCCGGAGCGAGCACCAAACTGTCGGCCATTCTGCACGGTGTCTTCCTGTTCGTCTGCGTGCTGGCCATTCCCAAGGTGCTGAACCTGATCCCCCTCGCTGCACTGGCGGCGGTATTGCTTCAGGTAGGCTACAAATTGGCGAAGGTTTCCATTTTCAAAGAGATGTGGGCCAGTGGCAAATACCAGTGGTGGCCGTTTATCGCCACCGTGGCGGCAGTAGTGCTGACCGACTTGCTTACGGGCGTGGCGATTGGCCTGTGCATCAGCATCTTTTCCATCTTGCGCAGCAACATGAAAAACGCCTATGTCTTCCACAAAGAAGAATACCATAAGGGCGATAACATCCGGGTAAAACTGTCGCAAGAGGTTTCGTTCCTCAACAAGGCCAGCATAAAAATGACCCTCGACCACCTGCCTGTCGGCTCGGAAGTTATCGTGGATGCCACGGACACCGCGTACATTGACTATGATGTGCTGGAGGTCATCAACGAGTTTGTGGCGGTGAAGGCACCTGCCAAAAACATCAAGGTGCTGCTCAACGGTTTTCATGAGCGCTACAAAGTGGGCGAGGCCGATTTTGTGCATTGCGAGTCACTACCGCCCGATTCCCCGATCAAAGCCAGCAAACCCGTTCGAAACAAGCCCATCACCGATCGGCTCGATCTGACCGAGCCAACAATCAATTGAAAAAAGAATACAGCAAGAAGGTTTTATAGAAGGATGTTAACTCGCCCGTTGCAAAATGGGTGGGTTTTTTTATCCCTTGCGCGTGCTTTGCCAGTTCGCCAACAGCCATTTTCCGCATTTTTTCCGATAAACCGCTGTGTAGAGCAAGCGAGCCTGAAACGGTGCCTCGTTGAACTTTCCGGTAGCGACAACGGTGCCGTTCACGAGCGCTGTGCGCCCGTAGTGTCGTACGGAGGCTTGCTCGCGAACCATTTTTTCGTAAACCAACTTACCGCTGGCTATGGCGACTATGTGTTCGTTTTTGTTTTCCTGCAGGGCGTTCGAGTGCAAGTAGACCAGGTCGTCGGCCAGCAGTTGGCGCAGCAATATCGTATCTCGGCGCACCATCGCATCGAACCGGCGTTCTTCTGTTGCGAGGACGTTTTGATCTGATTTTGACTGGGCTTCTGCTGCCAGCGGCAGCAAAAAGAGGATCAAGGTTAGTGCTTTTTTCACGGCGCGTAGTTTTGTGTCGCTTTTGTTTCCTTCCAAACTCGCCCCAAATAAACGAACAACCAACGGATTGCCTGCCCTATTTTTGCCCCAAAACGTAGTAACAATGATCAAACTGCTCTTTACCATCGCCGCCTTGGTACTGACCTTCGGCTGTGGCCCGAATACCGAAAAAACCGCGCCCACTGTTGGCCCGAAGGCCAAACCCGAACTGTTCCTGTACGTTACCAACGTGGACAACCTGCGCTTGCGTGAAAAGCCTAACCAATCTTCCGAAGTGATCGCCCAACTCAAAGAAGGTGCCGTGCTCGAAGGCGCGGGAAACGAATCCACCAATCAAGAGTTGATCGAACTGCGCGGTATCCCCCGCCGCGCACCTTTTTATCAGGTGACCGCGGCTACGGGGGCGAAACCCATGGGCTGGGCCTTCGGCGGCGCACTCACCTGCGTGTACGCCGGGCCACGCAGCGGGAGCCCCGACGCGGCGCGGATCGAACAGTTCGCCCAATTCATCACAACGCTGAACCCCAAGGACCTCGACAGCGGTGCCAAGGCATGGCATTTCGTGGAAACTGATCTGGCCAATGCTTCCCAGCCGCTTCTCGACGCGGCTTTTGTTCTGCTCGAACGTTTCCTCGAACGTATGAAAACCGAGGGCGAATTTTACCTGCTGACAGAAAAGCAACCGTTCACCGCCGACGACGGCAGGGATATTTTTACCGATAAATTCGACCACAGCAAGTACCCCTTGACGGCCAAGTTGTACGCCGCCGGATTCCGCATGGTCATGGGCGAGGGCACGCTTTTCCCCGTGGTCAACTGGGGGCGTTTTCAAGAATATTTCGGCCCGAGAACAACGCACACGATGCAGAAATACATCAATCAGCGAGTCGCCCAACAGAATACACCGATGTACGACGATGGCAAACTGCTCATCCCGTTGGAAAAAATGGCGGACGTGGCGGTTTTTTGGGAAAAATTCAATCGAGAAAACCCCTTCTTCCCGTTGGGCGAGCAAGCACGAGAGTCCGAAAGATGGCTTCGCCTTGCACTCATTATCGGCAACGACTACGCGCCTGTCTTTTCGGGCGACTCCAGCCAAGTCGGCCAAAACTACCGCTCGGCATGGGAGTACATCCAGCAAGTTCACCCCAACACGCAACTGGCCCAAACAGCAAAAGAAATGGCTGGCCTCTGTGCCGCAGAAGGCTGGAAACGCAGCCAAAAAGTGCAGGACTTTATCGTCAAGTCCGTGGATGCCCCTGTGGAAGAGTGAACCTGAAACAAATTAACCATGCACACCACAGCACTACTGACCCTCTTGGTTTTTGCTTGGTGGCTGCCGCTTGGGCGGTCGCAAACGCCTGGAGGCTGCCCTAACAGCGGCCCCAACCTGATTGTGAACGGCAGTTTTGAGCAGGGCTACTTTGCCTTCACCTCCGATTTGGGTCGCGGCCTGAACAATGCCACAAAGGCCGGTTGTGCCACCCAAGGCTGGGTACTCGTCACCCAAACCGATCCGCACATCAGCCCGTCCTGCCAATATTACCCGGCAGCGCTTTCGGCCCAGTACGGGCCGCCGAACACCGCGACCAGCCCCGACCCCAACCACCCCAGCAACACCTCGGTTGTCACATTGGCCACGTGCAGCACACCCATGCCCGATCACACTATCGGCAGCGGATTTTTCCTCACCATTGACCCCGATGCGGCATCCAACAGGGCTTTTTGGAAACAAAAAGTGACCGTATGCCCCAATACTACCTACGTTTTTTCGGCCTGGGGCCGCAATGCCGCTCCGGGCTGCGGGCTGCCTGCACCTCTGTTCCATTTTGAAGTGGACGGCTCGCCGATCAACCCGCCGACGAGCTATCCGGCCTGTGCCTGGGTGCAAACTGCGGCCACTTGGCACTCTGGTAGCAAGCAGGGCACTGTCTGGATTGAACTGGTCAACGACCAGCCGGGCTGCGATGCCAATGATGCCGCCGTGGACGATCTGTTCTTTGGTATCTGCGCCAACGTTGCGCTTACGTCAGGTACCTATTTCTCTTTCTGCGGCGACCGGTCGGATGTGCCCATCACCCTTTCCGGCTCTGCGTCGGGATTCACTCTGCCACAGTACCAGTGGCAAAAATTCGACCCGCCAACAGGAGCCTGGCTGCATGTGCCGGGAGCCACGGACTCGGTTTTGTTTTTCCCACAACTAACCGCTGCCGACGCGGGCCTGTACCGGCTGGCTGCTACCGCTGCCGGAAATGCCTTTGTGCAGCACTGTTCCGTTTTCAGCCCAATCGTTCAGATTAAGGCATTTCCGGCTTATGCGCAAGACTTGACCGTGAACATTTGCCCAGGCGAATCCTATTTCGGGTATACCACCACAGGGCTGTACGTGGACACGTTCCCCACTGTGCATGGCTGCGATAGCGTGCGTACGCTTCGGCTTTTTGTTCAAAAAAACTACGACGTGGAGCAGCAGGCGGTTATCTGCCCGGGCGAAGTGTACCTGTTTGCCGGAAAAAAACTCACCAACCCGGGCTTGTACGAGGCCACGTTTTCGTCTGAGTACGGCTGCGACAGCACGGTAGTGCTGAACTTGTCCGTATCGCCGTACCGGTCTTGGGGCAACGACGCGCCGTTTATGTTTGTCCCCAACGTTTTTAGCCCCGATCAGGACGGGCAAAACGACCTTTTCCTGCCCAATTTTGCTCCGGTCACGCTTGATCATTACCGGCTGGAGGTGTACGACCGGTGGGGCAGCCTTATCTTTTCCACTACAAATCCCGCCGACGGCTGGGACGGCCGACATCGCGGTATGCTCTGTGCCACGGGCGTTTATCTGTATCACATGGACGTGCAGACCGAGTTTTGTGAGCGTGCCATTTTTTCGGGCACGGTGGCGCTGGTGCGGTGAATTACCCTCAATTTAGAGCGGGCTTTGGCTAAGTAGGTACATTTATCC
>JBEBHD010000125.1:0-14610 GCA_040080915.1 Saprospiraceae bacterium | reverse complement strand
TTGGTGTTTTCACCAAGCGCAATCGTACTCGGTAGCGCTTGGTGAAAACACCAAGCGCGGCGACGGGCACGCCTTAACGCTTAAGTTGACGACATTAGACTTGAAGTCACCCGGTCAATAGGCTTTTTCCGGTCAATAGACTTTTGACTTTCAACACCTTCTGATTTCAACCCATTATTCGCGTTGCAATACTGATTTATGGAAAATACAACGAATACAACCGGAACTACTCCAGCCAAGGGAAAGCCACTTCTGGAGCAGATGTTTGCGGAGGGGAGAATGGATGCTGCAGCCGAACAACTGCTCGAATTATTTACTTTTTTTGAAGATAAGCGGGAAGAATTGGCCAACCTGTGTAGCCAGTTGAAGGGTGTTCAGAACGAATACCAGGTCGCTGGCACCATTTCGCATAGCGAAGAAGCCCTCGTCCAAAACCGGGTAGCCCGAGGCGTTTACCGTTGCTTTCTTGATGTCAAAAAAGAAATCAGGAAGAAAATGACGGACCTGCCGATACTGAGCGAGCACGAAATCACGAAGCAATCAGTGCTGTTGCAAATCGTGCTGACCGAAAAACTGGCGAACCGCTACTGCAACATCAAGTTCCTGAAATACGGCAACACAGGGTTTTTCTTTCGGGGGAACGACGCGAACACACGCATGCCGGTCATTATCAAGGTGCTGAAGATTCTGGACATCGAGAAAGACCTGCCTGATTTGGACGAATTTTACCAGCTCCAACAACTGAAGCACCGCAACATCATCCGGGTACTTGACTTTGCACTGGACAGGCTGCCTGCCATCATTGTGATCGAGTGCATAAACGGCACCGAATTGCCCGATGCCATCAAAATGACCGGTGGCTTGCCGCTCGAAACTGCCCTCCGGATCGCCCAGCGCTTGTCCGATGCGCTGGGCTACCTGCGCAAACGGGACATACGGCACTCCAACATGCGGCCTTCCAAAATCTATCTGGACGATGAGGAAGAGCCGATGATCTCTTCGTTGGACATTATCAGGCACCATTCCAAGGACGAGTTGCGTTCGCTGGCCCGGTTTAAGGAAGAGTGTCGCTATTACAGCCCCGAGGTGTTACACAACGATGCCCACTCGGAGCTGGCCTCCATGAACGACATTGAACGCTCTGACCAATTTTCGGTGGCCGTCATTTTGCTGGAGATGCTGACGGGCAAGCCGCTCTTTCAGGGGAGCCGTGATACTGTCGAGGCCATTTTTCGGGCCAGGGCGATTTTTTTTAAAAACCCCGGAGCGGCCATAGAAAAGGCTTTGAGCCAGTTCTGGCGCGAAGAATCCATGCTCGCGGAAGACTCAATCGAAAAAGATCGGGCAACCATGCAGGAGACACTGACAACCATGCTCGCAGAAAAGCCGGAGGATCGGTACCGTAGTTTGGACATTGCCCTGGCCAAACTGCACGAACTGATGCCCAAAGGGCTGCCCCGTTGCCCGGCCAAGGCGAGTTTTCAACTGGCGCGAAACCAGCATTTCAACCTGATCCCGCAGTTTTACCAGCGTTTTTTCAAAAAAATGCCGAACCCGGAAGACGTGGAAAAGGCGTTCGTCAACAAAGACAAACAAAACATGATGCTGCGCCTGGCGGTCAACGTGGTACTCGACATTGAGACTAAAAAGGAGGAATTTCAGCAGATGATCACCTCCCCGGCACACAAGAACTTTCAGGACCCGGAGAGTTATGTCATGTTTCTGCACACGCTGCGCGACACGATACTGGATGCGCTGCCCCCGGATTTTGCCGACAAGGCCAATGCCGAGCGGGTTTGGAACGAGAAAATCAAACGCTGCGACCAAATTGTACGGTCGTGTTTGGGAAATTCGGTTGGGGATAAAAAAACGTAAAGAAAGCCTGCCAAAACGCAGCATTTGCGACCTTCGCACAGCTTCCGAGCCTCGCCACAAGGAACTTTACCATGACAGCAATCCGGCTATGTTTTCCAGTAATCACGCTCCGCTCTCGTTTGCCCTGATTTTTTCCATTTGCTTTCCCGCCGCCACCGTAGCCCAGCCTGTCGTTTGGGCTGATATCCCGGAGGCCGCCATCGCCTCCAATCCGAACGACCGCCAGATCGTACCCGACCGATACCGCACGCTTCGGCTCGATTTTGCGCAGTTGCGCACCTACCTGCTGACCGCCCC
This sequence comes from Saprospiraceae bacterium, assembly GCA_040080915.1. Taxonomy (GTDB): domain Bacteria; phylum Bacteroidota; class Bacteroidia; order Chitinophagales; family Saprospiraceae; genus M3007. The sequence goes on along the minus strand of JBEBHD010000125.1, from coordinate 12,438 downwards.
AGCCGAGGCCGACTACCTGCAGGGCCAGCCGGGCTTGTCGGTGGATTTTCCCCTACCCGGCGGCGGCACAGCCAATTTCGAAGTTTGGGACGCGCCCGTCTTGCACCCCGACCTCGGCAAGGCGTTTCCCGAAATCCGCTCTTTTGCCGGTAAAAGTCGCAGCAACCCCGGTATGACGGCCCGGTTCGATATTTCCCCCAAAGGCTTATGCGCCATGCTGTTCAACCCCGGTGGCAGTACGGTTTTCATAGACCCTTATGCTCGCGGAAACAACACCGACTACATCTGCTATTTCCGAAAAAACTTTGTGCAGCGCGCGGGCGACAGGCTCATTTGTCATGTCAACGACGGCCCGGAAAAAATTGAACTGCCGCCGCCCCCGCCACCGTACCCCGTCAGCGACCGCGCGGGCGACTGCGGCAACCGCCGCCAGTACCGCCTCGCCCTTGCCTGCACCGGCGAGTACGCCAACTACCACGGCTCGTTCGGCACCGACAAGGCACCCGCGCTCGCAGCCATGAACACCAGCATGACGCGCGTCAACGGCGTGTTCGAACGCGACTGCGGCCTTACCATGATCATCGTGCCCAACGATACGGCCATTATTTACACCAACGCCTCCACCGATCCGTACACAAACAGCGATGGCAATGCCATGCTTGGCCAAAACCAGACCACCTGCAATGCCGTGATCGGTTCGGCCAATTACGACATCGGGCACGTATTCAGCACCGGCGGCGGCGGAATCGCTTCGCTCAACAGCCCGTGCAACAATTCCTTCAAAGCCCAAGGTGTCACCGGTTCGCCCAACCCCGTCGGCGATCCCTTCGACATTGACTATGTGGCGCACGAGATGGGCCATCAGTGGGGTGCACAACATACGCAATACAACAACTGTAATCGTTCCAATTCGTCGGCAATGGAGCCTGGAAGCGCCTCTACCATCATGGGCTACGCTGGCATCTGCGATCCCAACGTGCAGAGCAACAGCGATGACTACTTCCACGCCCGCAGCCTCCAGCAGATTGGCGGTTTCGTGACCGGTGCTGGCAACAGCTGCGCCGTTCTGGCTCCCACGGGCAACTCGGCACCGGTGGTGCCCGCCCTCGTTAATCGAAACATTCCCAAATCAACGCCTTTCATCCTGACCGGCAGCGCCACCGACCCCAACGGCGACCCGATGACTTTTTGCTGGGAACAAACGAACGCCTATTCCTCTCCGGCACAAACAATGCCGCCCGCGTCCACGAACACAACCGGCCCTGTTTTTCGATCCCTGCAGCCCGTTGGCGACGGCAGCCGGTATTTCCCCGAATACGCCGCCGTGCTCACCAACACCACTCCGACCTGGGAGGTGCTACCCTCCGTGGGGCGCACCATGAGTTTCCGCCTGACCGTACGCGACAACAATGCCAACGCTGGCTGCACCACCGAGCAAAACATGACCGTGACCACCTCCAGCTCGGCCGGGCCGTTCGCCGTCACCGTGCCCAACGGCGGCGAATCGTACCCCAGCGGATCCATCCAAACAGTGACCTGGAACGTGTCGGGCAGCAGCAGCGCCCCGATCAACTGCGCCAACGTAGACATCCTGATCTCCACCGACGGCGGCGGTACCTACGCCACGCTGTTTGCCAATGCCGTGAACGACGGCTCCCAGCAGGTGACCTACAATGTGCCGCCTACACCATCCGCCCGCATCGCTTTGCTGGCCGTGGGCAATGTTTTTTACGATATTTCCAACAACAACTTCACCATATCCCAGCCGCTGCCGGTGGAAATAACCTCCTTCGATGCTCGCCGTGAAGGCGATGCTGTGCGCCTCAACTGGGCCACGGCCACCGAGACCGACAACCGGGGGTTCCGTGTCGAGCGCAGCACCGGCACTGCCGACCGGTTTGAGCAGATCGGCTGGGTGGACGGAAATGGCACCACTACCCTACTCCACTCCTACTCGTTTTTCGACAACAACCTGCACGCCAGCGCCGCCGTGCTGTATTATCGCCTGCGGCAAACCGACCACGACGGGCAAGAGCACCTCTCGGACATCCGGGCCGTGTACCTCGGCGGCAACGAGGGCGAACTGCTCGTGTGGCCCAACCCGGCCCGTGACAAAATCCGGGTTCAACTGCCGGACAGCATGGCACGCGAAACCCCTCAACTGACGGTACTGAACCCAGCGGGCGTTCCGGTGTTAGAACTGGCTGCGCTGCCCGATTCGGGAGAAGTTGACGTGCAAAACCTGCTGCCGGGGCTGTACACGGTGCAGGTTTCCGTCGGCAACCAGGCCTTTTCCGGGCGGTTTGTCCGCAGCGCTGATTATTGATTTTCCGTAACTATTTAGCACCTGTTCCGGCGAACCATTTTTAACCACAGATTTTCACAGATTCACACAGATTTTTTAAACGGAAAGGGGAAATCTGTGTGAATCTGTGAAAATCTGTGGTGCATTTTTTTGCGTTTAGTGCCACCTCAAGCGGGTACTAAACAGTTACGATTTTCCATGAAAAAAAACACGTTCGCCCGGTTTGTGGGCACCTTGTTGAACGGGCTGGCCGTCGTAGCGCCGAGGCGTGCGGGGCAGCTCGCTTTTTTCCTGTTTGGCATGCCCAAACGCAAAAAGTACAAAGAGAAAGAAAGCGAATTCATGGCCAAAGCCGAAACGCGTTTCGAGCGGATCGGGGCCAACGACATCGCCATTTACCGCTGGGGCACTACTGGCCCCGTTGCGCTGCTGGCCCACGGCTGGGAAAGCAACGCCGGGCGTTGGCGCAAGGTGGCCACCGGCCTCATCCGGGCGGGCTACCAGGTGGTGGCCGTGGACGCACCCGCACACGGACGCTCGTCGGGGCGGCATTTCACCATGCTCCGCTACGCCGGGGTGCTACAGTCAGTACTGCAAACGCACGGGCCGGTGGACGTGCTGATCGGCCACTCAGTAGGCGGCGCAGCCTGCGTGTGGGCGCTGGGGCAGACCGACCCGGCCTTGCGGCCCAAACGGGCGGTGGTGCTCGCACCGTTTGCGTCCATCGGGTACATCATGGACAACGCCCGGCGGTTGGTCGGTGCCAGCGACCGGCTCATGTCGGCCATTGACGACCACGTGGAGCAGGTGTACGGCCACCGCATTGCCCATTACGATCTGACCGAAACGGCCCGCAACCTGGGGGATGTTCAGGCATTGCTCATCCACGACCGGGGCGACTCGGTGACGCATTTCGCCCAAGGCGAAAAACTGCAAGCGGCATGGCCGGGAGTGCGTTTTTGGGCTACTGAAGGCTATGGCCACGGACTGACGGCCCCGGAGGTGGTGGCAGAGGTGCTGGCGTGGGCAGGGGCGTAATCAAGGTCTTTACCGAATCACACTACTGGACATTTTCAAATGCACCGCAGAGACGCGGTGACGCAGCATTTTTATAAAAAAAAATAAACCTCATTTCACAATCCAATTCGCTGAAAAACAGGCGTTTGATTTTTTGCAAAATACCTGCCCAAAAAAATATCATGCAAAATTTACTTCCTTGTATTGCATAGTAGTCTACGGTGCCATACCTTTGTCGCATCAAATACCCGGTGCTGCAAGAAACACCGGCCGAGGCAACAACTAAAATAAGCAAAAACATGGATTTGGAAAATGCCAAGCTGCAAATGCGCAAGGGCGTGATCGAGATGTGCGTGCTCGCGGTGATCGCCGGACGGGAGACTTACCCGCCGGAGATCATCGAAAAGCTCGAAGGCACCGATCTCCTCGTCAAAGAGGGCACCCTGTACCCGCTGCTGATCCGGCTCAAGAATGACGGGTTGGTGGACTACATCTGGCGCGAAGGGGTGAAAGGGCCGCCCCGCAAGTACTTTACCATCACCGAAGACGGGCGAAAGTTTCTGGACGACCTCACGGCAGGCTGGAATAACTTAGTGCAAGTGGTCAACCGCACCATCGAGCACCATGCCGCCGACGGTGCCGAGCGCCGGGGCACTTCCGAAGCGCCCGACACACCACCACCGCTCAACATTGAGCCGCTTCCCGCCGATTCCTAACCAGTAACCTTCTAACCAGAAACCCTCTCCCCCCTAACCCTCCAACCCGAAACCTCCTTCACGTTTTCAACCAACGTCAAACAATGAACAAGATATTGAATATCAACCTCGGCGGATACGCCATCACCATAGATGACGATGCGTACGAACATATTTCCGCTTATTTGGAAAGCATACGCCGGCGCTTTAGCGAAAGCGAAGGTCGCGACGAGATCATGCGCGACATTGAGTCGCGCCTCGGCGAAATCATTACCAACGGCCTCGGCAACCGCACCATCGTTATGCTGCCCGACGTGGAGGCCGCCATCGAGGTGATGGGTAAACCCGAAGACTTCGGCGGCGAGCCAATTGAAAAACCCGGTGCCGACAAAAGCGCCAAACGGATCATCACCCCTGGCAAAAAACTGTACCGCGACGAGCAGGATGCCGTCATCGGTGGTGTGTGCTCTGGTATGGCCGCCTATTTCGGCTTCCAGGAGCCCATTTGGATGCGGCTGATCTTTGTGCTGCTGGCACTGATCTCCTTCGGTTTTTGGGCACCCGTCTACCTATTACTTTGGGTACTCGTGCAGCCCGCTCGCACTGCAGCCGAGCGGCTCGCCATGCGCGGCGAAACGCCCAACGTGGAAAATATCGCCCGCGAAATCGAGCAGGGCGCTGAACGCATTTCCAAACGGGTGAACGAGTTCGGCTCCAAAAATTTTGGCAGCAATGCCAGCCGCAACTCCGCTGCTGTGGCTTCCGGCTGCCTCACTGTGGTGGGCAAACTCTTCCTCGGTCTGGTCATTTTCATCGCTATCGCCATGGTCTTTGGTCTTGGTTCGGCCTGGGTAGCCGGTATCTGGGCCTTTTTTACCGCCCAGCCATACATTTCATACTTCAGCCCGCTATCTACGCCCGCCACATACCTCGGCTTTGTCAACGGCTTTTTTCTGCTCGGCATACCCATTGTCGCGCTGGTGCTGTGGCTCGGTCGCACCATTTTTCGCTTCAAAACCCCCGCGTGGCTCGGCTCCGGCATGAGCATCCTGTGGGTACTCAACTTCGTGTCGCTGGTGCTTTTGGGCGGCATCGCTTTTGCAGGTTTCCGCCAGTCTGGCTCGGTAAGCAAAAACCTTGACCTGACTGGCATCGGCGACACCCTGAACGTACAATGGGCGGGTCGAAACGTATCAGACGACGACCGTGACTGGTTGGTTGACGATGAAGATATCCGCATCGGGAACAAGCGTCTCCACATCAATGACGACGACATAGTGTGCATTCGGGTACGCCACAGCGAAACGGGCCGTTTCGAATACTCCCAGACCATCCGCGCCCGCGGTGCCAGCGGCGAAGATGCCACTGAACATGCCGCCAGCACCAACTTCGACGTGCGCAAAGAAGGCAATACCCTGCTCATCCCATCGGGGTATTTCCTCAACCAGGGGAAAAAATGGCGCGTACAGGAAGTGCGCATCACCATCAGCGTACCCGAAGGAAAGTTTATCACCTTTGGCGACGTGATCAACCGCCGCGTGTACGATGCGGACTACGACGATGACTACGATAATGAAACCTCCATCCGTCGCAACCCCGGTCGTGTGTTCCGCATGACAAACGACGGTCTCGTCTGCAGCGGCTGCCCCCGCTTTGGCGATGCCAACTACGAAGGGAGCGACTACTTCGAGAACTTTGTACTGGAAGGCGGTTTCGAGACCGAGATCATCCATGACGACAATTTCAGCATCATCCTTGACGGTACAGAATCCGACCGGAACGGCATCGAGACCATCCGCACCGGCGACAACCTCACGCTCACTACCCGAGGCAAGAACCTGGCAGGAACCGTGCGCTGCACCATCCGAACGCCCACATTCACCTCACTTGTGGCCGACAACTCCGGCAACATTACCATCCGAGGTTTCGACGAACACCGGGCCTCCATCACCGCCAAAGGCCAGTCACGCATCCGGGGCTTTTTCGATTGCAACAACCTCGACCTGACCCTTCTGGGCAAGTGTTTTATGGAACTAACCGGCGAAAGCGACGACCTCAGCGCCACACTCACCGATGGCGCCGAGCTCGAAGCCTCCGGCTGGCGCACCCACCGAGCCGAAGTTTCCGCCACCGATGCCTCCCGCGCCCGCCTCAACGTGACTGAACACGCCAATGTCAAGGCCGACCCCTCCAGTACCGTCAAAGTCGCTGGCACGGCAAACGTAAATGAATGATGAATGATGAATGATGAATATGTCAGCCTCTCGAAAATCATTCATCATTCATCATTCATCATTAAGACACTGCTGTTTGACTTTCTTTTCTGGGCCTTCCCGTTGCTGAGGGAGGCTCTTTTTTTGTCCCTTATCGTATCGGGTCGCAACGGCTTTTGGGAATTTCGGAATACGTGCAGCCGGCAGGACGTTGGTTGCTTAAAAGAAAGCAACCAAATGTTTTAAAAAACATTTCCTGCAACCCGCCCTTTTAGAAACTTGGCCTACTTTTGCCTGACACGAAAATGCTTATGGAAATTCGAACAGACTTGTATTTAGGCGACTGCCAGGAGATTTTGCAATGTATTCCCGATAACTCGGTTGATCTGGTTATTACGTCGCCGCCATACGCCGATCAACGCTCGAATACTTATGGCGGCATTCATCCCGATGAATACGTGGATTGGTTTCTGCCAACTTCCCGGGAGCTCTTGCGTGTGCTCAAACCCACCGTGACGTTCGTGCTGAATATCAAAGAAAAAGTGGTGGATGGTGAGCGAAGTACTTACGTAATGGAACTCATATTGGCGATGCGTAAGCAGGGCTGGTTGTGGACGGAGGAGTTTATTTGGCACAAAAAAAACTGTTACCCAGGGAAATGGCCCAATCGTTTCAGGGATGCCTGGGAACGGCTGCTCCAGTTCAACAAGGAAAAAAAATTCGCAATGTACCAGGATGAAGTGATGGTACCGATGGGCGTTTGGGCAAAATCGCGCCTCAAAAATCTGAGCGAAACGGATAAGCGACGCGACAACTCCAAGGTTGGGAGCGGGTTTGGTAAAAATATTTCCAACTGGCTGGATCGCGACAAAGCCTACCCCTCGAACGTACTCCATTTGGCAACGGAGTGCAGCAACAAAAACCACAGTGCAGCATTTCCGGAAGAACTCCCGGAGTGGTTCATCAAACTTTTTACAAAAGAAGGCGACACCGGCCTTGATCCATTCATGGGCTCGGGTACCACCAATTTTGTTTCAAAAAGAATGCGTCGGCACTCCATCGGTATTGAGATAATGCCGGAATACTATGAAACCGTGAAAGATCAAATCGAACCGGTTGCCCTCTACCTTTTTGAACCAACTCCCGCTTATGGAACACCTGAATCTGACGGACGTACAGCAGTGGCCGGGACGACAATTTCCACAAATTTACCACCGAATTTTCAACCGTGTTTTGTGACAATAATGGAGCAATTGACTGGCAAAGATTCGTTCAATTCAACTCAGGAGCCACAGCAAAGTAGTTTACGCCCGTACTTTCGCCCATCAAAAACGTTCCACCGATGCATACTCTCCTCTCCCGCGTGCTACCCCTCGCAATCGCCCTGTGGTTTGCCCTCCCTGCAACCCTGACCGCCCAAAAACCGATAACCCTCGAGGATATCTGGAGCAAAGGCACCTTCAGCGCCCGACAGGTGCCCGGCTTCCGGTTCCAAAACGACGGCTTCCACTACACCCAACTGAATGCAAGAGCCATTGAGCAGTACGACCTGCGCACGGGCGATAAAACGAGCGTTTTGTTTGACCCCGCGACCTCGGTACAAACCGGGACAACGTTTTCCGGCTACGCCTTCAGTGCCGACGAGGCCAAGGTGCTACTCTCCACCGAGGAGGAAAAAATATACCGTTGGAGCAGCCGCGCCACGTTTTTCGTGTACGACCGCACCACCAAAACCCTCGACCGGCTGCACGAAGGCCCCAAACAGCGCTGCGCGGTGTTTTCGCCCGACGGCAAAAAAGTCGCGTTTTCGGTAGACAACGACCTGTACGTCCGTGACCTGGGCACAAAAAAAACCGTGCGCATCACCACCGACGGCCAGCCAAACGCCATCATCAACGGCACCTCCGACTGGGTGTACGAGGAGGAATTCGAGATCGTCCGCGCCTTCGAGTTCAGCCCCGATGGCAGCAATATCGCTTACCTGCGCTTCGACGAGCGCGAGGTGCCGGAATTCACCATGGACATGTACCGGGGCGGCGACTACCCGGAGCCGGTCACTTTCAAGTATCCCAAGGTGGGCGAACGCAACGCTACCGTCACGGCCCATATCTACCACCTCGCCACCGGCAAAACCGTGCCCGTGAACATCCCCGACCGAGCCAAAGACTACGATGACTACCTCCCGCGCATCGGCTGGACACCCGGCGGACAACTCTGCCTCACCCACCTCAACCGCCACCAAAACCACCTCCGCCTCCTGCTGGCCGATGCTGCCTCAGGCGTGTGCAGCACCCTGTTGGATGAAACCAGCCGCTATTACCTCGACCTGCACGAGCCGCGTTTTTTGGCCGACGGCAGTTTCGTGTGGCAAAGCGAAAAAAGCGGCTTCAACCACTTGTACCTCCACGACCGCACCGGAAAACAAACAACCACGCTGACCAAGGGCGACTGGGACGTGACCGGTTTTTATGGCGTGGACGAAAAAAACGGGCTGGTCTATTTTCAGGCCGCTACCGTAAACCCCATGCAACGCGACGTTTTTTCCGCCAAACTAAACGGCAAGAGCCGCACACAGCTGACCAAGGAATCGGGTACGCATAGCGCCCAGTTTAGCAGCACGTTCGACTTTTTTGTGGATACCCACTCCACTGCCAACGCACCGCCCCAATACTCCGTGCGCGACCGCAGTGGCAAGACCGTACGCGCCATCGAGCAAAACACCGACCTCCGCGCCAAGCAGACAGAATACGGCACCTTGCCCGTGGAGTTTTTCCAAGTGCCCATCAAAGGCGCGTCCAGCCCGTCGGGCAAACCCTGGGACGGAGCGCTGAACGGCTGGATGATCCGACCCGCCGCTCCTGAATACCAAGGGAAAAAACTGCCTGTGCTCATGTTCGTGTACGGCGGCCCCGGCAGCCAGCAAGTGACCGATGCCTGGAAGGGAGCCAACTACTGGTGGTTCCAGATGCTGGCACAACAGGGCTATGTGGTAGCTTGCGTGGACAACCGGGGCACCGGCGCGCGCGGCGAGGAGTTTAAAAAAATGACCTACCTCAACCTCGGCAAATACGAGACCGAAGACCAGATCGCCGCCGCCAAGCACCTCGGCACCCTGCCGTTCGTGGATGCCGGACGCATCGGCATCTTCGGCTGGAGCTACGGCGGGTACATGTCGTCACTCTGCCTGATGAAGGGCGGCGACGTGTTCGAGGCGGGCATCGCCGTGGCCCCGGTGACCCACTGGAAATGGTACGACAGCGCCTACACCGAGCGCTTCATGCGCACCGAAAAGGAAAATCCCGACGGCTACGCCGAAAACTCGCCCGTCAACTTTGCCAAAAATCTCGAGGGCAAGTACCTGCTCGTACACGGTCTGGCCGACGACAACGTGCATTTCCAGAACAGCGCCGAACTGACCAACCAACTCATTTCGGCAGGCAAACCATTCGACTCCATGTTTTACCCCAACCTCGACCACGGCATCAGCGGCGGCAACGCTAAACTGCACCTGTACGGGCTGATGACCAATTTCTTGCAAAAAAACCTGAAAAACGCCAAGCCCGACGTAGAGCGGCCGTGAAATCAGAACCCTTTGTTGCCGAACAAGTTTTGCTGGTGTTCGTTAGCACGGCATCGGCGATATGGCCGGTGGCCTGACCCGTAGCCTTTACGGTAGCCGTGACCGTAGGCTGCTGCGCAAAAAGCGTGGTCGTTGCGACCAGCAGTGCAAGGGTAAAAAATGGTGTGTTTCTCATCGTTTTAGCAGCAGACTGATACGGGCGATCCAGTACAAAAAAACGCAGATCGTCACTTTTTGGAGAATAGGCAGCCAGGCAAGCCCGGTTTTTGTCCAGTAAATGGCGTTGTTTGCTACAAAAAAAAGCATACACGCGAGGCCGAGGCGCAAGAGTTGTTTTTGGTGGTTTTGGCGCAAAAAAATCAACGTGGCCGCCAACGCCACCAGCACCGCACTGCCGGAAACAACGAGCGCAATGTCGTGCCAAGGGGTGAACAACAAACAGGCCGTCGTCATGGAAACGATGCCGGAGACGCGCACCGCCACTCGACGGCTCCGACTACCGGCCAAAAAACCCGCGAGCCGGTACCAAAAAAACGCCAGCGCCACGCCGAGCACGATCATGGCCAGCATGGCCACCGGGCGTGCGGGGTTGAGCTGGCCGTTGTCGGCAACGGGGCCGAGTAGGTCGCACCAGTAGTTGTGCAGCCAATCGAAACCGGGCGCATGCGGGTTGGTTTGGTTGCCGCCGGGGTACAGGCTGGCGGCGCAGCCGAACAGAACAACAAAAACCGCTACGCCGAGCAGGGGAATTCTGTGCGATTTCATAGCGGGCAAAGGTGGAAAAAACAGGCGGTCATTTTCAATTTTACCCCAGAGACGCAGATACACGAAGGTTTTTTTAGTACAGTATTATACTTCGCGCTGCGAAGTATAGATGCTATGTTTGTGACACATGGACACACCTCTTCCCGCATCCCCGCTTCAGCCCATCGCCGAGCATCCCGGAAATGCGACGGGAATCACGCTGTTTGTCAAACGCGACGACCTGCTGCACCCCGACATTCAGGGCAACAAATGGCGCAAACTGGCACCCGTGCTGGATGAGGTGAAACAGGCCTTTCCGGGTGGTATCGTCACGTTTGGCGGGCCGTTTTCCAACCACCTGCAAGCCGTGGCGGCAGCGGGTCGGGTATATGATTTTCCCACCTTTGGCATCGTTCGCGGGTTGCATACAGACTTGAACAACCCCACGCTGCGGGCTGCCCGGTACGACGGCATGCAACTTTTCCCCGTGTCGAAACAGACTTACGACGAGTACAAGCAGAATGGCTGGGCGCTGGCCGAGCCGGCGTTTGCGCAGTGCTACATACTGCCCGAGGGAGGTGCCACGGCTGCGGCTACGGCGCATTGCGGCTTGCTCGCACGAGAAATCGTGGAGCAATTGCGGAAGAGCATGCCCGCCCGCGAGGCGGATGCACCGCTGTTCGTGTGCGTACCTGCGGGCACAGGCTGCACAGCAGCGGGGTTGGTGGATGGACTCGAAGACAGCGCGGGGCAGGTGCTGGTGTTCCCGGTGGTAAACCGGGGATTCGACGCGGGCTCCGTTCTGCACTGGCTCGACGGTGTGTACCCTCGCAGCCCAAAGGAAAGGGCCGAATTGGAGCGCCGTTTTAGCATCGTGCGCGATTACGAGTTTGGCGGCTTCGCCAAAAAAAATGCCCTCGTGCTGGATTTTGAGCAAGCATTTCAGACCAGCACGGGCATTCTGCTCGACCCCGTTTACACGGCCAAAATGCTGTACGGAATCTGGGATATGCTTGCCAACGGTTGTTTCCCGCCGAGCAGCACGGTGGTGGCGGTGCATACCGGCGGATTGCAAGGCTGGGCTGGGTTTTTGGAGCGGTACGGGGTGCATTTGAAACCTGAGAACACTTTGAAACAAATTTTTTAAAATTTTGTGTGCTTACCTCCGTACCTTTCGCTCCAGTTCAACACCTATCTCTTTCACAAAATTTTTTCACTATGTCTGTCAACTTTACTGCTTTGATCGTAGCCGCCCTCGTGCCGATGGTACTTGGTTTCATTTGGTACCACCCGAAAGTTTTCGGCAACGTCTGGATGCGGGCTACCGGCCTGACGGAGGAGCAAACCAAGAGCGGCAACATGCCCGTCATTTTTGGCCTGTCCTTTTTGTTCAGCCTGATGCTGGCCTATATTATGAACACCGTTGCATACCACGACGGGTTCGTTTATGGAGCAACCTACTACGCCACCGACGGCACAATGAATCCCGACCCTGCCTCGGAAGCAGGCAGGTGGATCGAATACTACAAAGCCAATTTTTCGGACAGTACTCGCACGTTCAAGCACGGAGCGTTTCACGGCCTGTTCCTGGCTGGATTGTTCATCATGCTGCCGGTGATGGCCACCAACGCTCTGTTCGAGCGCAAAGGGTTCAAATATGTCGCCGTGAACGCAGGCTACTGGCTCGTCACCCTCACCATCATGGGCGGCATCATTGCTGCGTGGAAATAAGGGTGGCTTGACCCGTCGCTCACGCTTAGAGCGTGTTTAAATTTCAAAGTAACAACTTAGGTATCCCTCCTGTAGCGTGTGATTTCACCACAGATTTACACAGATTTACACAGATTTATCCGTGGAAAATCTGTGTAAATCTGTGGTGAAAAC
>JBEBHD010000346.1:0-3911 GCA_040080915.1 Saprospiraceae bacterium | reverse complement strand
AGCCAAAACTGCGCTCAGGAAAGCCAACGGCCAACAACAAAAATTCTTCACATCATCACACCTTTGTTTTTATGAAAAAAATTCTCAGCATACTGGCCGTCGGTGTATTTATCCTGACGGCTTTTACCCAAAATGTGTCCGCGCAAAGCACCAAGAGCGGCGCTCCGGTGATCCCGGTACCCAGCGGCGCGGTGCGCAAGGCGGCCCCCCAAGAAGGCTCTGCACCCAAAATCCAGATCGGCAAGGCCGAAACCACCAAATTGAGCAATGGCCTGACCGTCATCGTGGTGGAAAACCACAAATTGCCCCGTGTATCGTTCCGGGTGTTTGCTGACTTTGACCCCGTGCAGGAAAAAGATGCCGCCGGGTACGTTGGCATGGCGGGCGAACTGCTCAGCAAGGGCACCAAAACCCGCACCAAGCCCCAGTTGGACGAGCAGGTGGACTTCATCGGAGCCAACCTCTCATCCGATGCCAACGGCGTGTCGGGCGGCTGCCTGACCAAGCATACCGATAAGTTGCTGGAGCTGATGTCCGACGTGCTGCTCAACCCGGTCTTCCCCGCCGAGGAGTTAGACAAGGCCAAGCGCCGTGCCGAGAGCAACCTCGCTTCGAACAAAGACGATGCAAACGCCATCGCTGGCAATGTCGGCAACGTGTTGCGCTATGGAAAAGACCACCCCTACGGCGAAAACATGACAGAGGAAACGCTGGGCAAGATCACACTCGACCAGATCAAAAAGTACTACGCTACCTACTTCAAGCCCAATATTTCTTACGTCGTCGTGGTCGGTGACATCAGCAAGGCCGATGCCATAGCCAAGGCCGAAAAGTATTTCGGGAAATGGACTGGCGGGGATGTCCCCAAGCACCAGTACGCTACGCCCAAGCAGCCGGAAAAAACTCAGGTGGACTTCGTACACAAGACCGGAGCCGTGCAGTCGGTTATCAACATCACCTACCCGGTGGAGCTGAAAAACAACCATGCCGACGTGATCCCCGCCCGCCTGATGAACGCCGTGCTCGGCGGCGGCGGCCTCATCAACAGCCGCCTGAACGCTAACCTGCGCGAAGGCCACGCCTACACATACGGTTCTGTGTCCGCGCTGTCGCCCGACCTGCTCATCGGTAGTTTCAACGCCTCGGCCAGTGTCCGCAATGCCGTCACGGATAGCGCCATCATTGAGTTTATGAAAGAACTCAACCGCATGCGCACCGAGGAGGTACCCGAAAAAGAACTGCAATTGGTGAAAAATGTGCTGACTGGCCAGTTTTCGCAAAGTCTGGAGCAGCCGGGCACCATCGCGCAGTTTGCGCTGAACACGGCCCGGTACAAGTTCCCCGCCAACTACTACGAAAACTACCTCACCAACCTGCAGAAGACCACGGCCAAAGAGGTGATGGCCATGGCCCAAAAATACATCCGCCCCGATCGCGCTCATATCCTCGTGGTGGGCAACAAGGACGATGTGGCTGACCGTATCAAGCAGTTTTCCGCTGACGGCAAAGTCAATTTTTACGACACCAACGGCAACCCGATCCAGGACACCAAAACGGCCATGCCCGCCGGGATGACTGCCGAAAAAGTGATCCAAGACTACGTGAATGCTATCGGCGGTACGGCCAAAATTGGCATGCTCAAGGATGTGCAAATGGCCATGAACCTCGTCACTCCTGGCCCCACGCTTGAAATGAACATCAAACAAAAGGGCGGCGACAAAATCGCCATTGTCATGACTATGCAGGGGCAGGTTGTCAGTAACCGGGTGTGCAATGGAACCAAGGCAAACGAATCCGGGATGGGCGGCAGCCGCCCGCTTGAAGGCGAAGAACTGGAAGACCTCAAGGAACAAGCCCGCTTCTGCAAGGAGGCCCTGTACCAGTCGGGCGGCTACAAACTGGCGCTCAAGGGCATCGAACCGATCAATGGCAAAAATGCCTACGTGGTGGAAGTGGCTCGCCCCGACGGAAAAAAAACCACCGAGTTCTACGACATGGCTTCCAGCTTAAAAGTGCGCGAGGTGTCAGCATCCGTTGGCCCCGACGGTTCGCCCGTTACGGTCACCACCGATATGGGCGATTACAAAGAGGCTGGCGGGGTGCAATTCCCGCATAGCATGACCATCAGCGGCGTGTTTCCGGTGCCCTTGAAAGGCACGGTGACGGATATCAAAATCAACGCCAGCGTGCCCGATACGGCTTTTGAAGTGAAGTAAGCCTCTTGGCTTAGGGCACTATACCGCCGATCTTTAGCTTCACATATTTTGTGTACGCTGCGTTTGTCATTGCGAAGGAATGACAAACGCAGCGTACACAAAATATGCGCAATGACCGCTCAGCGGTATTGCGGCCTCAATATATACCTCGTACCGCAAGGTGCGAAGCCGCTTTTGTCATACTGAGCGCTGCTAATCAAAATATTAGGCCGAAGGCCATTCACAAAACCTCGCAGCGCGAAGTATACCACCGCAACAACGCACGCAGATGGCGCAGGTCAGTTGGGTTTATCTGGACGATTTCGGTGGCAGGCACCGTATCGGGCTGTACCACGGCGACCGAACGGGGCACCTGTTGTTGCACTGCGATGCGCTCATCGTGCAGGTGGATTTTTCCGTGAAAGAAACCCAAACCTACTCGTTTTTCGTGGAGGATGAGCTTTGCGAAGTCAGCGTAGTGCGGGAGGCTCAGGGATTTTCCTATGATTTTCAGGTGAACAAAAGGCTGGATACCCCCCGAAACCGCCTGCGCAAGTCCGATGAGCGCCGCACCCGCAAGTATCTGGCGATCATGATCGTAGGTTTGGTTTTGTTTGTATCCACGGTGGTAATAGGCCTGCGTTGGTGGGGCCAAAGACACAAGATTTCCCCTGCCGCTGAATCAACTCTGACCAGTGGCCTTACGCCCGAAAATGCACACCGCCTTGCCACTGAGGGGCGTACCGCCGTTGCCCAATTGATCGTGGTGCAGGAAGCCCTGCGGCGGCGGATTTTTTACGGGTTCACGACTACGCAAAACGCCCAAATTTCCGGGCTGCTCAGCGTGCCCGACACGGGGCAGATTGTTCTGCCGAACGGTTTTCCGCTGCGCGACCGCGATGTATTTGCGGTGCGCTACCTGCCTGCAGATCCGCATGTTCACCAAATTAATTTTGATAATCCCGCCCCGGAAACGGTGGCCGGGTACCTCGAATTGGCCCGTGTGGCTGAAGTGGCGGCGCATCCTGAGCATTCGCCCGGCCACAGCCTGTGTGTGGCGACCCTCGTGCTCCGGCACCAAGGCTGGCACCGGCTGGCCGACCTCGTTTTCCAGCAAACGCCTGCGAAAAACAACCCGCGAAACAACCGGGAGACCTATCTGCGGCTGGTGCGGGGGGTAGAGTTTGCAAAATTGGTGGGTAGGGAGTGCTGGGATAGGTGAGGTGGGCAACACTGTTGTTATTGTGGAAAATGTGGCTACGCCACTAATCTCCCAAAAACACCTCCAGCATCCGCCGCTTACCTGCTTCATGTAAATTTCACCGGACGTTGCAGACGATGGTAGCGGAGAGCGGGCGGCAGTAACCCGGCTCTTATTTTTTCCCCACCACCATGCCCTGCCCCGGAACCAGGTCAATGTCCTGACCGACAACGGCGTTGGTCAGCAAATCGCGGTATTTCCCCGTGTGGGGCAAGTGAAACCGTTGGGTGCTGCCCTCCAGATTGAAGAGTACAAACACCTCTTTTTTGTTGTCAAATCGGCGATACAACAGCGTTTTGCCAGCGGCTTGTAAAAATTCGATGTCGCCCCGGCGCAACACGGCGTGTTTCCGGCGCAGCCGGGTGAGTTGTTTGTAATATTCGAAGTGTTCGCGATTGAAGCCGACGGGGTCGGGGCCGAAGTTAACGTCAATGTGGTGGTATACCTCGCGTCGG
>JBEBHD010000345.1:0-3927 GCA_040080915.1 Saprospiraceae bacterium | reverse complement strand
GAGTGGAATGGTGTGCGCTTGGTGAAAACACCAAGCGCGGCGAAAAAGTCTATGTCACAAGCGGTTGCTCCTCGGTTTTGGGGATCGGATTAAAAGAAAGTTTGTGGATCAGGGCACCCATCGTGAGGTAAACACCGATCACGATCCCACCTATCGGATCGGCATAAAACGCAAAATGCTGACCGGAGGACGAGTGAATGATGAACCAACCCGGGAAAAACATTGGCCACACGAGCAGGGTTACTTTGTAAGGGTTTCCTTTGAGCAATTGCAAGCTTCGGGCCAAAAGCGTTCCGTGGAAGTAAAGTATGAAAATAGCCATCAGAACAGCCCCGATGATACCGGCATGCAAGAGGATGTTCTGGTTCGCAACGTGAAAATCGCCGTATTTGAAATATTCGTCCGAAAAGCCAAAGCCGGACACCGGCGACTCGCTCCATTTGTCCATTACGCGCGGACTTCGTTCGGTTATGCGCGATAGCGTACCTCCCGCAGTGGCATCGCCTGCGGCGAGTTTCTCCAAGGTAGTGAACCGGGCGATGGCATTGGTGAACTGTTTGCCCACAACCGGGATCAGCATCAGCACCGATACGAGAACCGCACCTGCTGCAGCGATCGAGACTGTCTGCTTGATTTTCATTTTGAAGACAAAAACAAGGTACAACAGCAACATCATGGTAAACCCGATCGTCCAGCCCCGCGTGGCCGACAGGATCACGCAAAAATAACAAGCAGCCATTATGGCCAACAGGTAGCGATGGTCGAAGTGGATTTTTTTGCGAGTGAGCCAATAAAAGGCTCCGAAATAGCACAAGAGCACGGTATTGCTGCTGTAAAAACCTCGGTAGGTTTTGCCCTTTGCTACGTCCACTGTGAACCAGAATTTTTTGTAAACACCGAGAAATTGAGAGGGCGTAAGGCTGGTCGTGATCGTAAACACCTGTGCGAACAAGGCCAAAAAGGCCATTGGAAACGCGTAGAAAAAGAATTCACGGAAGTCTTCCTCTGTTCGGAACAGCCGCGGCAGGGAATATATCAATCCCAGCGGTAGCAGGTATTTGACTAATCGGAACTGTACGTTCAGTTGAGGTGACAGCCCCAACGAATACCCCTGAATGACCAGAAACAGAATGTAACCGCCCATGATCCACAGGATGTTGCTATGAAAAAACGGCCCCGGGGCTTCTCGTTTGGATACCTTGATCAGTGTCAACGCGACGTAAATCTGCTCCAGCTCAATGGCGGGCAATCCCGGTATCAGTTTGAGCACTACTTCGTACGAATTGAAGTAACCCCAGAACCCATCGGAAGTAGTCAGGAAGAAAGCCAGCCACAACGCCTCATTGGAGGAGCGGAAGTAGGCGATTAGCAGCAGGATGTAAAAGGGCGTTTTTGCAATTTCCGGCAAGTAGTACGTGGCCAGAATAGTCGCGCCCAGCAACAAAAAAAACTCGGCAATTTTCCTAAGCATCACGGTCTGAGATGTTTCAAAGTGCGGTGGTGGTCGCACTCGGATGGATTAGTCAAAGATATCGGCCAGCATGCGCCGGATCACCATTTCGGGTGTGTAGCGCTGCAAAACGCGCTCCCGCATGGCTTGAACGCAAGCCAATCGTTTTGATTCGTTGCCTAACCAAAACCGGGCCATTTCCTCGGCCTGCGGATAGTTTTTGATAACAGGAATTTCCATTCCCTCAAAAACTGTGTCTAAGTCGGCGCTGTATTCGCACAAAGGTAGAATGCCCGAACCGAGAATGTCAAACACCCGGACGTGTATCCCTTTGAACAGTGACGGTACCACTTCCACCGGGGCGACCTTGCTGCAGTTGTACACCAAATTGTTGAAGCCCGCGTCGAAGCGGTCGTGCGGGATGATCTTGCCTGCCGCGCCAGGAAACATCCCGTACCAGCGCTCCATGCTGCCGCTGATGTAAGCCCGGAAATTGAGATTTTTGAACAGATCGAGGAACAACATGCGCTTGTAGCCCCAGTTGGTTTTGCTGGCGCTGCCCACATAGATCAGGTCGGAGCCGTAGTTGGCCCGGTTTTGCTCCGAGACGGCCATTGGAAAATACGTGGCACTGTTGAAGCCAAAGCAATCGAACACCGCGTTTTTCACACCCATCTGGGCCAACTGGTCGCGCCACATTGAGTCCGGGCAGATCACATAATCGGCGTGAAAAAGAATGTGCAGGTTGTAGATACTCGTGGGCGTGTACAAGGGGTTGTCGCCCAGCATGAAGGCGACCTTGGATTTTTTCCGAAACTCTGCCAAAAGCTCGGGTCGCGCCAGTTGGTTGTTGTAAATAAAAACCAGATCGGGCTGAAACTCCCGAAAAAGGCGCAGGTACTCCGCGTTCGCTTTTTGTTGGTACGGCTCTTCCCAGAAACGGCGAAGTTTGCCCGGCAGGGAGGTGTAGTTGTTGTAACGGGCGTTGGCGCGGGCGGAAAAAAAAGACTGGTAGTCAACAGACTTCAACTCCACACCGCAGGCCTCCAGGCCAGAAATGATGGAGTGGATGAACGGGTACTGCAGCGGTGCGAGGAAAAGGCATTTCATAATGCCGCTGCCAGCCAAAATCCGTGCCGGAGTCCACTACTTCGCACCCAAAATTTCGAACCCCGTCAACACCTGCTCAATAATCGAACAGCACGCATCCAATTGTTCTTCCGTCATGACCAAAGGTGGCGCAAAACGGATGATATTCCCGTGAGTAGGTTTGGCCAGCAGCCCATTTTCAGCCAGTGCAAGGCAGATATTCCATGCGGTTTTGCTTTCTTCCGAATCGTTGATGACCACGGCGTTGAGCAGGCCCTTGCCGCGCACGAGGCGTACCAAGTCTGGACGTTTTTCCACCAAAACGCCCATACGCTGTCGGAAGATGCGGCCTAAGTGTTCGGCGTTTTCGGCCAGGCGCTCTTCGGCCACAACTTTCAATGCTTCCATTGCCACAGCGCAGGCCAAAGGATTGCCGCCAAAAGTGGAGCCGTGCTCACCGGGCTTTACCGTCAGCATTACCTCGTCGGAGGCCAATACGGCACTCACGGGGAACACACCGCCGGAAAGCGCCTTGCCGAGCACCAAAATGTCGGGTTTGACATCGTAATGGTCGCAGCACAGCAACCTGCCCGTGCGGGCAATGCCCGTTTGCACTTCGTCGGCGATCATCAGCACGTTGTACTCGGCGCACAAGGCTCGCACGCCGGGAATGTAGTTGTCGGAAGGCACCACTACGCCAGCCTCGCCTTGAATGGGCTCGAACATGAACGCCGCCACGTTCGGGTCCTGAAAGGCCTTTTCCAATGCAGGAAGGTCGTTGTAGGGAATGATCTCATAGCCGGGCATGAACGGGCCAAAATCCTTGTACGAGGAGGGGTCGGTGGAGGCCGAAATAGCGGCCAGCGTCCGGCCCCAGAAGTTGCCCTCCACGAACACGACCTTGGCCTCGTTCTCTGGCACGCCTTTCACACGGTAGGCCCAGTGTCGGGCCAGTTTGATGGCTGTTTCGCCGCCCTCTACACCCGTATTCATAGGCAAAACCCGGTCGTAGCCAAAATATTGGGTGATAAACGCTGCGTACTGGCCGAGCCGGTTGTTGTAAAAAGCCCGTGAGGTCAACGTCAGTTTTTGCGCCTGCTCGGTGAGTGCCCGAACGATGCGCGGGTGGCAATGACCTTGATTCACAGCGCTGTACGCCGAAAGAAAGTCATAGTAACGCTTGCCTTCTACATCCCAAACAAAAACGCCCTCGCCGCGCTCCAGCACCACAGGCAACGGGTGGTAGTTGTGCGCGTTGTAGCGGTCTTCGAGTTCCATCAATTCGGTAGAAACCGTAGCGGTATATGTCATAAGTGAGCGGGTGAGAGGGTGAGAGGGTGAGAGGGTGAGAGGGTGAGAGGGTGAGAGGGTGAGAGGGTAATTTGCGA
>JBEBHD010000344.1:0-3953 GCA_040080915.1 Saprospiraceae bacterium | reverse complement strand
GTTATGAAAATATGAAGCCAGCCAGGAGCGATCCTGGCTGGCTTTTTTGGTAAAAAAGTCAACCTTTCACTCCCGCGCCAACCCCCGAATCTGCCGCGCCTTGCCCACCTCGGTAATACCCTCGCGCAGGTGCGTGGCATCCGCGATTTCCCGATAGGAAAAATACTGGAGGATGCCCGTCAGGGCGATCAGTAGCCAAACCATCTGTGCCACAAAACTGGCGGCAAACGCCGTAAAATACATCGTGTACGCCTGCATGGCCGAATCCTCGGGGGGCACCATCCAACTAAAAAACTGCATGACGATGCGCCACAGTTCGGAGTCGAGGAACAGAAACAGTAGCATGGCAAAATTGACCAGCAAAAAACCGAGCACCACCCCTTGGCCCCAGCGCATAAGCCAAAACGTGCGCGGCAACGCCCGCCAGCCGCTGTTTTCAAAATAGGCTGTGGCCATAAATAGCCCGAGCAACGGAAAAAGCCCGATGCCCAGCAACCACAGCAGCAGGCCCGAGTCCAAGATTTCCAACAAACAAACACTCCCCAGTGATACCACAGCGCCAGCGATCAGGTGTTTTCCCAAAAAACGCCCGCCCCAGCGCGCTCGAAATGCGGCGGGCATGGCATGTCGGGCCAAGTACAAGGCGGCACCGAACAGCGCCCAGAACAGGCAAGCCTGCCCCCAGAACATGGCCGGTGCGCGTTCGCGCTTGATGGAATCCCACCAGCCGCTCAGCGTACCGGTAACATAACCCGGAAAATCGAAGACAACTGGCTGGCCAAACCACCCGGATACCACCGCCAGTCCGACAAACACCGCCGAGGCCAGCGCCAACAGGCCGAACCCGACCCGCGCTTGGCGAAACAACAGCGCAAAAGCATCGGCAAACATTTCACCCTCGCCCTTGATGCTCACAAACGACACCGGCTCTGTGCGTGTGGGCGGCAGGTCCCGGCCCTGCTCCAGTGCCTGAAAACCCGTGTGCGACTTGTGCCACGGCAGCCAAACGAAATACCACACCACAAACGCCAGCGACGTGAGGATGAAAAACAGGCGAATCGCGTCGGGCGTGTCCGTGAAACGGGTGAGAAAACCCTCAAAAAATGCAGCCAGCACGAACATCGGCACGAGGCCGATGAAAATTTTCAGCCCCCGGCGCATGGACAATTGGAACGCCTGCCGCCGTGTGTACGTACCAGGGAACAACAGTCCAGAACCCGCCACCAAGCCCGCCGCCCCGGCGATGATGATCGCACTGATCTCCAACGTACCGTGTATCCAGATCGTGAGAAACGACTCCCAGAACAGGCCCTTTTCCACAAAAAAATACTGGAACGCGCCGAGCATGATCCCGTTGTACAGCAACATGAACACCGTACCAATGGACGCGAGCACACCGAAAATAGCCGTGCGCAAGGCCACGAACAGGTTGTTGGCTGCGATACCGATGGACATACCGAGCGGCGGGCTGTCTTTGTACACCGCCATCGGGTCGCCGCCTTCAATATTGCGGAGGGTCATGTCCACATAATCATCGCCGAGGATGACACGGGCAAATTCGGGGTTGATGCGGCTCGACGCTACTCCGATGATAACGGCCAGAGCAAAAATGCCGAACGACAGCCACAGCGCCTGCCGAGTCTGCCATAACACCTGCGGCAACTCGTCGGTCCAGAACAGGCGGAAGCGTCGAGCGGGGAATCGTTTACCCCGGTACAAATTGTGAAAAATGCGCTGCGCCAAGCCATTTAGGTACATGCGCACGGCGCGGTACGGGTAGTAGGTACGGGCGTACGACAAGTCGTCGGTGATCTGCACGAACAGGTCGTTCAGGCGCTCCGGGTCGCGGTGGTCCTGGCGGAGCATCTCCTCGAAGTCCGACCATTTTTCCGCATTCTGATCAATAAATTTTGTCTCGCGCATGGTCGCGGGCTATTGCCGTTTTTCCTTGAGCACTTCGGGGTTTTTCTGGATCGCCCGCTGGCGGTACTGCTCGCCGAGCACACGATCGCCTGCGATGTAGTAGGCTGTACCGAGGTCGAACAGGTAGCTGGCATTTTCAGGCTCCAGTTCCACGGCTTTTTTGAACCACTGCAAGGCATCGGCACTTTTCCCCTGCACACCGTTGGCCACGCCGAGCAGGCGGGCGGTTTCGGGGTCGTCGGGCGCGATTTGCCAGGATTCGGAGAGGCACTGTATGGCCTTGGCGAGGTCGCCTTTTTGCTCGCCGTAGTATTTGCCGGATTCGCGCAGGGCAATAGCGAGGTAGGTTCGGGGCTTGGGGTCGTTGGCGGCCAGTTGGACAGCCATGCGGTAATCGGCCACCGAGCCGTCGTAGTTTTTCATAAAATACTGGCAGCCAGCGCGGGTTATGAGCGCATCCTTGTAGTTCGGGTAAATTTTCAGCGCCTGGTTGGCATGGTCGAACGAGCGGCGCAGCAGGTCTTGGCGCTTGGTCTCGTCTTTTTCGGCGGTAGCTTTTTCAAACAGCACGCCGCCACAGGCATTGTTGATCTTCGCGCTGTTCACCGAGGTTTCCGCATCGGTGAAAAAGAGCGATTCGTTGCTCACCCACACGGGATTGCGCAGGAGGGTTTTTACAGAAAAAAGCAGCGCCACGGCGGCGGCCACGCCCACTGCGGTTTTCCAGTTTGACCACCGGGACAGCAGCACGGCCACCGCTAAGCAAAAACCCGCCGAGGGCATGAAGGCAAACCGCTCGCCCATGTTGGTGCCCACAGGAAAAACAAGGTTGGACACGATGCTGATAGTGAGCAGAAAAAACAGGATGCCAAACGCCACGGGGTCGCGTCGGCCCATGCCGCGCAGGGCATACCACGTGAGCAGACCGTAGGCGACCACACTCGCCAGCACGCCGGGGTCGGAGAATGTTTTGAGGCCGATGAAGCGCGGGTAGTAGTCGTGGGTGAGCGGGTGCGGGAACACGAGCAACACGAGGTACTTGCCGAGGGTGTACAGGATGGCGGCCAATTTTTCAGCAAGCGTGAACGCCACCCACTGGTCGCCTTCGATTTTGAGGAACGGATTGTTCATCAATTCCATCGGCGCGGAACCGAACTTCCAGTGCAAAATGCTGCCGCGGATGACGAAAAACACCGCAAAAGCCACCCAGACGGGCAAGGAATACCGAACGCTCTGCCCCACCCCGAACGGACGAAAAAACCACAACGCCAACGGAACGACCACCACGAAGGTAGCGGCGTTTTCCTTGGACAGGCAGGCGAGGAAAAACGAGACGGCGGCCAGTACGCCCCAGAGCAATTTGCCCGTATCGGCATAGCGGAGGGTAAGCCACAACGCGCCGAGGCTGCCGAGCAGGGTCACTATTTCGTCGCAGCCTTTAATGTTGGCGGCCACCTCGGTGTGGATGGGGTGTGCGGCAAATAGCAGCGCAGCCGCCCACGCGACCAACGGCACCCGCTCACCTCCGGCGGCCCAGCCGCGCAGGAGGAGGAGCAAAACTTGGTACAGCAGCACGCAAGTGGCTGCAAACAGCAGTACCGTGAGCAGGTGGAACGGGAAAGGGTTGTTGCCCACCACCTCATACACCAGCGCGAACACGACCAGCGTCAAGGGGCGATAGCGCCCTCCCGACACGAGGGTTTCTTTGCCTTCCACTTTGAAAAAACCGAAAAAAGTGTCCTTGCCGAGGATGCCGGGGATGCCGTCCACGCCCTTGGTGGTGAACATGTTGTCGGTGATAACGATGGCATCGTCCTGCACAAATCCGTGGGTAAGCGTATTGGCGTACAGCAGGCAGGCGAACACAAAGAGTAGCAGACCCTGGAGCCGGGTGTTTTGGAAAAACGGCGGCAGGGGGAGGGTTGGAAGTGTTGCCGGGGTTTGCTGCGGGCGGGGAGCGGGTTTGCGCGGTGGTTTTGCCATACGAGTCGTGTGGGTTGGGTGGATATTCTCAGTCAGTCATAGCACTT
>JBEBHD010000343.1:0-3959 GCA_040080915.1 Saprospiraceae bacterium | reverse complement strand
TCGCCGTAGGCACCCGGCTACGACTGCAAATTTTGCCTTGTCTGAAACAAAATTTGCTCGCTTTCGCCTCGGCACTGAAATTTAAACACGCTCTAATAGCGCTCCTACAAATCTGCGCCAGAGAACGGTAGAATTAAAACAAAAAAAGCGCCCCCTCATTCAGGGGCGCTTCTCGATTTACAAACTTGTTATCCGATTTCCCGGCACCCGAAACGCGGGCCAGACGGGTGGAAAAGTGTGGGAAAAGCATGAAGGGTACAAAGGATAGTACCAATGCGTGTCGTCCCGTCGCTCACATGCCGATTATCAGACGGATTATTTTTTTAATGATGAATGACAACATGCCTGAAAATCATTCATCATTCATCACTAACTAAGCGGAGCATGCTTCGCATGTTGGGTCGTCGAGGCTGCAAATTTTGCCCTGGTATTGCTCGGGATCGAGAGCAGCCATTTGCGGAACCTCTTTTTCGACTTTCACTACAGCTTCATTGGTGACTTTGTTGGCCACAAATTTTTGCTGGTGCTTGCCGCTGAGCGTGAACTTGATCGGGTCGGTGGCGGCCTTGCTGCGCAGGTAGTACATACCGGTTTTCAGGCCTTTTTGCCAGGCATAGAAGTGCATGGACGACAGTTTGGCGAACGTGGGCGCTTCCATGAAAACGTTGAGCGACTGGCTCTGGCAGATGAAAGCACCGCGGTCGGCAGCCATGTCAATGATGACTTTTTGGCTGAGCTCGTAGGCGGTTTTGTACATGTTGCGCACTTCTTCGGGAATGTCTTCGATGCCCTGCACGGAGCCGTTGGCGGCCATGATGGCCTCGCGCATTTCTTCGTCCCACATACCGAGGCGCACGAGGTCGCGCATGAGGTATTTGTTCACCACAATGTGCTCGCCAGCGAGGGTGCGCCGAGTGTACAGGTTGGAGGTGTACGGCTCGAAGCATTCATTGTTGCCGAGGATTTGGCTGGTACTGGCCGTGGGCATGGGTGCCACGAGCAGGGAATTGCGCACGCCAGACTTCATCACGCGCTGGCGCAGGCTTTCCCAGTCCCAGCGTTTGGAGGGCTGTGCGCCCCACATTTCGAACTGGAACTCGCCCTTGCTGAGCGGCGAGCCGGGGAAGGTCTCGTACGCGCCGTTTTTTTCCGCCAGGACGCAGCTCTCGGTCATGGCGGCGAAGTAGATCGTCTCGAAAATGTCCTTGTTCAGTTGCTTGGCCTCCGGTGAGTCGAAGGGCATGCGCAGGAGGATGAAGGCATCGGCGAGGCCCTGCACACCGAGTCCGATGGGGCGGTGGCGCATGTTGGAGCGCTCGGCCTCGGGGATCGGGTAGTAGTTGATATCAATGACCTTGTTCAGGTTGCGGGTCACCACGCGGGTGATGTCGTACAGCCGCTGGAAGTCGAACACGCCTTCGTTGATATACTTGGGCAGTGCGATGGAGGCCAGGTTGCACACGGCCACCTCGTCGGGGGCTGTGTACTCAATGATCTCGGTGCAGAGGTTGGACGAGCGGATGGTGCCGAGGTTCTTCTGGTTGCTCTTCTTGTTGGCGGCATCTTTGTACAGCAGGTAGGGCGTGCCGGTTTCGATTTGGCTTTCGAGCACGGCGTTCCACAGATCGCGGGCTTTCACCGTTTTGCGGGCGCGGCCTTCTTTTTCGTACTTGTGGTACAGCGCCTCGAACTCGCCGCCGTACACCTCGAACAGGCCGGGGGCCTCGTTGGGGCAAAAGAGCGACCAGTCGGCATCGTCCTTCACACGTTCCATGAACAGGTCGGAAATCCAGAGGGCGTAAAACAGGTCGCGGGCGCGCATTTCCTCTTTGCCGTGGTTTTTCTTCAGGTCGAGGAATTCGAAGATATCGGCGTGCCAGGGTTCGAGGTAGATGGCGAAGGCACCTTTGCGCTTGCCGCCGCCGTTGTGCGCCACGCCGACATGGGTGACGTAGTTGTGGTTGGGCTCCACCTCAAAGTCCACGACAACACCATCGAAAGGCTGCTCGGCTAAGTGCGTCACACGGCTGTACGTATGGTTTCCGTAGGTAAAAAACGTGGTGTACTCGCCCGCTTCGCGGCCAAACATATCGGTGATTTCCGCCACTTTGGGAATCCGCAAGCAGTAGGAAACTTTGCGCGTGGTGATTTTTTTGTAAGAAGAAACGTTGCCCATACGGTCGCGCACATATCCGCTGGTTAGGATGCCGAAACGCATGAGCATGTAGCGCACGGATTCGATCACGTTGCGGGAGGTCATGTCGAGCGCGATCTCGAAATTGTCGCGGCTGCTGATACTGCCGTCCGTTTCGAGAACGCCCCGAACGATCTGCATGGTTTTTCCCTTCGGCAAATGGAGCATGGACGGGTGAACGCGTTTTTCGCCGCGCTCGTCGTACAGCATGGTACGGCTGAATTTGAAGCCGAGGTGTGCCGACCAGGTGAAGTGCACTTTTTTCTCCTCGGGGTTGCCGCTTTCCGTCCAGCGGATGCCGTTTTCGTACAGGTAGCGTTTGACGAAGTTGATGTCGTCCGTGTCGCGATTTTGGGTGATGTGGGCGGCCTTGCCGTCGCGGGCGATGTGGCCGTCGCCGATCATCATGCCATAGAAGCGGCAGTCGTCGAGCGTGTATTCGGGGATGTCCTCGAAAAATTCGGGGATCGGGAAGGCGATCAAATCATCCGGTGTCAGGTCTTTGGCCTCCACCCATTCCGGTTCGAGGAGGCCTTTTTCGAGGCGGTTGGTGATGACCTCGTGGTTGACCATTTTCTTTTGGCCGCGCAACACGAGGAACGTGTGGCCGGGCGTGACGAGGATCGGCTCGATGGACTGTTTCACGCC
The DNA here is from genome assembly GCA_040080915.1 of Saprospiraceae bacterium. Taxonomy (GTDB): domain Bacteria; phylum Bacteroidota; class Bacteroidia; order Chitinophagales; family Saprospiraceae; genus M3007. The sequence continues at coordinate 1,117 of JBEBHD010000343.1, read as the reverse complement.
GATTTCGATCATGTTGCCCTGGTAAGCATTGCGCAGCAAACGGGTGACGCGGTTGAACGAGCCCTCGGCGGTGAGCAGTTCTTCGCCCAGCACTACCTCGTCAATGCGCTTGATGCCGTGGCGGGTGTAGAGCAACGTGTCGGGGTGGAAACACTGATCCACGTACCGCGCGGCATCGTTGAACACGCGCAACATGGGGATGATACCGTTGGAGGTGCCGCCCGTGCCCTTGATGTACGACCCGGTGGCGCGGATGTTGTGGATGCTCAGGCCGATGCCGCCGGCGCTCTGCGAGATAAGGGCGCAGCGCTGGAGGGTTTCAAAAATGCCGTGGATGGAATCCTCCGTCATTTGGAGCAAAAAACACGAAGAAAGTTGCGGCTTCGGCGAACCCGCGTTGAACAGGGTGGGCGTGGCGTGGATAAACCAGCGCTCGCTCATCAGGTTGTAGGTTTCGATGGCGGCTTCGATGTCTTCGCCGTGGATGCCTACGGCCACGCGCATGAACAGGTGTTGCGGGCGCTCCACCACCTGGCCGTTCATGCGCATGAGGTACGAGCGCTCGAGGGTTTTGAACCCGAAGTAGTCGAACTCGAAGTCGCGGTCGTAGATGATAGCGCTGTCGAGTTCGTCCTTGTTGGCCATGACTGTTTTGTAGGTCGTGTCGCCGATAAGGCCGGCGCGTTCGCCGGTCTTGGGGTCAAGGTAGTGGTACAGGGCATGGATGACCCGGTGGAAGGACTTGTCGGTTTCTTTGTGCAAATTACTGACGGCGATGCGGGCGGCCAGCAGGGCGTAGTCGGGGTGGACGGTGGCCATGGTGGCGGCTGTTTCGGCGGCCAGGTTGTCGAGTTCGACGGTGGTGACGCCGTCGTACAGGCCCATGATGACCTTTTTGGACACCTCGATCAGGTTGACGTAGTTGGTGTCAAGGTTGTAGGTGAGTTTGCGCAGGCGAGCCGTGATTTTGTCGAACGACACGTCCTCTTTGCGCCCGGAGCGTTTGATTACATGCATGGTGTGTGTAGGTATTGCTTTTTCGGCTTTTTTATGTTGATGTGATGATTTTAGCGATTGATTCGATTAGGTCGAATGATTCGATTGATTCGATTGGGGG
>JBEBHD010000342.1:0-3961 GCA_040080915.1 Saprospiraceae bacterium | reverse complement strand
AGATGTGAGCGGTGAGAGATGTGAGCGGTGAGAGATGTGAGCGGTGAGAGATGTGAGCGGTGAGAGATGTGAGCGGTGAGAGATGTGAGCGGTGAGAGATGTGAGCGGTGAGAGAAGTGAGCGGGCAAATGTCGGAAAAAATGCAGGGGCGGGGCTTGCTCTTGACCGACAAGATTGATTCAGGCTTTGAAAGGGTACACATTTTTGAAATCCCCGAAAATTGGTTCGTAATGCCCTCGGAGAGGTCATTTTGCCCGTTTTTGCTCTCGCTTCCTGTTTGTTGAAAAAATGTGTACCCTTTCTAAATTCAGGCTAACCCGTTACTTTTGGGAAATAGTAGGGTGGGGGGCAAGCCTCGCTCCTACCATTATCTTTGCCGCCGAATCATTTCCTGTACAACTATGAAACGACTCGCAGCGCTCAGCCTTTTCCTTTGCTTTTTCGTCTGCTACCTCGAATGGCCGCCGGACAATGCCGCCTTCGTTGCTGAAATGGCATACACTGTTTTCACCAAAAAGGACGACCAGGCCAATACCCTGCTGCATCCAATGATCCTGCTCCCGATGTTGGGGCTGGGGCTGGTGCTCTACTCGGCGCTTCGCAAAGAGCCGAACAAACGCGTAGTTTTCATCAGCATGGCACTCATGGGCGTACTGGTGCTGCTGCTGCTGGCCATTGGGATCATGGGCGGCAATGCGAAAATGGCCTTGTCCACGGTGCCGTTCCTCGGTTCGGCGGCGTGGTGTTTTTGGGCATTCCGAACGAGACCCGATGAGGCCTAACGTCACTCACCGTTCCCATACCTTCCCATGCACTTACCTGCCCGTCGCCTTTTTTTCATCGCCTTCGCCCTGTACACCGTCACGGCCTGGCGCAGCGAGGGCTACCACCATCCCGACGAGCATTTTCAAATCCTCGAATTGGCCAACCACCGCCTCGGGCGAACCCCCGAAGCCGATCTGCCGTGGGAATTTGCGGCTCAGATCCGGCCCGGACTGCAACCAATGCTGGCTTGCGGACTGATCCGCCTGGCCGAAGTGGCGGGTTTGGATGACCCGTTCGCGCAAGCGTTTTTGCTGCGGTTGGTGTCGGGCTGGCTGTGCCTGTGGCTCTTTTTTTTGTGGGCCGACCGGTTGGAAACCCGCACGGGCGACCAGCGGCTCGGCCACTGGCTCCGGCTGGCGGCGGCGTTTTTGTGGTTTGTTCCGTACCTCTCGGTTCGGTTTTCCTCCGAAAACTGGGCAGGTTTGGCTTTGGGTTTCGGGCTGTTGCTTTTGTTGTTTCCGACAAAAGGAACGCGACAGCGGCTTTTTAGTGCCGAAACCGTGCGGTTCGCAGTAGCGGGCTTTCTGCTCGCCTTGTCGTTTTTCTTCCGTTTCCAGATGGGTTTTGCGCTGGCGGGGTTGGGCGCGTGGTGGGTGTGGCAGGTGCAAAGAAAAAACCCCGTGCATCAGTTTTGGGACTCGTTGCCGCCCCTTCTGGCGGGTGGATTAGCGGCGGTTGCTCTCGGCGTGTGGTCCGATGCCTGGCTGTACGGCAAGCTGGTTTTTACGGCCTACAACTATTTCGAGGCCAATATCTTGCATAATATGGCTGCCAACTGGGGAACCTCGCCGTGGTGGTTTTATTTTTTTCAAAGTCTGCTAACGCCCGTGCCGCCGATCAGTGTGGTCTTGCTCGGCCTGTTGTTCCTCGGGATGTGGCGGGAGCGAGCGGATGCGCTGGCTTGGTGCCTCATGCCGTTTCTTCTGGCGCATATCGCCGTGGGACACAAGGAAATGCGGTTTTTGTACCCTATGCTGCTACCTGTGCTGGTGCTGGCGGTGCTGGGACTGCGAGCATGGGTCTGGCGCACTACTGCTCAAATTCACCGCAAAGGCGCGGAGACACGGAGGGCTTCCCAAAGTTTGGCTTTTAAAAAAATAAAACCTCCGCGCCCCCTCGTCTCTGCGGTGAATTTGAACATGCCCGGTCGTGTTGCCGATCGTGTGGTTCGCATCGTGTGGTGGACGGCCGTGGCCGTGAACTTCCTGCTGCTGCCCGTGCGGAGCCTGTTGGCCGCGCAAGAGTCGGTGCCGTACTTTCGGTTTTTGTATGCGTTTGCCGCCGAACACGCCGAAACGACCGTGGTTTTTTCCCAAGAAAAAAGCCTGTACCACGTGGCGGGGCTGAACGTACATTTTTACCGCTCGCCCCTCATTCGGGACCGTGTAGTGGAAAAATTCGAGGCCGACACGCTGCTGGCCGCCACGGAGCCAAACCGCCTGATCCTTTGGCCAAAACTGACGTTGCAGGGCACGCTCCCGGGTCTGCGCACGGAGCGACTGTACACCTACTTCCCCGACTGGCTTTTGCGCTTCAACCCGAACGACTGGCAGGGGCGGTCGCGGATTTGGAGTGTTTACCGGTATGAGCAATAATTGTTGAAGGAAGTGCGGCGGCCTTCACCGCTTCATCTTCACAAACCGTACTACCTGACTGTTTTCCAGCACCCGGACAAAATAGGTGCCCGGAAGCAACGGACTGAAATCAACATTGCCAACCCCGCTCATTTTTTTTCAACCGCATTCCGCCAACAATTGCCGAGTTTTGTAGCGCAAAAAAAGCCCCCCCCGCACCATGCGCTGCCTGCTGATCTTTTTCGCCTGTTTTGTTTTTGCCGCCACAGCCCGCCCGCAGGGGGCGGCGGTGAAACCACGCCCCGTTTCGGAAACACAGTGGAAAAAAGCCACGACCGATCTCGATTACAGCAAGGACCAGCCGAAACCCCAAAAAGAACCGCCAAAGCCCGTGGACAATCCGTTCGACGGGTTCAACTTCGATTTTCTGGGCGGAGTGGTGCAGGCGCTTCTCATTATACTGGCCGTGCTGGCCATCGCCTACGGCATCCACCGCATGCTGCAGGAGCCGCGCAACCGCCGCATCGCCCGCGACGGAGCCATGATCACGGAGGAAAACCTCGATACCTACCTCCACGAAACCGACCTCGACCGGTTCCTGCGCGAGGCGCTGGCGCGAGGCGACTACCCGCAGGCGCTGCGCGTGCGCTACCTCCAGGTCATCAAAAACCTGTCGGAATCGGGGGCAATCCTTTGGGCCACGGACAAAACCAACCGCGACTACCTGCGCGAGATGCGGGCGCACCCACACGAGCGGGCGTTCCAGCAGGCTACGCGCACTTACGAACGCATCTGGTACGGAAACACACCGCTTGACCGGGCTGGGTTCGAGAGCGTAGAGCCGATGTTCACAGGCCTGCTCGAAAAAACCAAACCGACCGCCTGACCCATGCCCGGACTCTACCTCCACATCCCGTTCTGCAAACAGGCCTGCCATTACTGCAACTTTCATTTTTCAACCACCTTGCGCAGCAAACCCGCCTTGGTGGAGGCCCTGCTGCAAGAACTGGAACTCCAGCGCGATTACCTCGGCGGCACGCCACTGACCTCGATCTATTTCGGCGGCGGCACACCCTCGCTGTTGGACACCGCCGAAATGGTGCGTATTTTTGAAAAAATAAACACCCTTCACCCCCTCGCCCCCGATATTGAAATCACTCTTGAGGCCAATCCCGACGATCTGGCTGCGGAGAAGCTGCGCGACTTGCGCGACTACACGCCGGTAAACCGCCTGAGCATCGGCATCCAATCGTTCTTCGACGACGATCTGCGCTGGATGAACCGCGCCCACACCGCCGCCCACGCCCGCCAATGCCTGCTGGCCGCCGCCGCCGCAGGTTTTCACGACCTGACGATTGACCTGATCTATGGCGCGCCCACCACGCCCGATGCCAACTGGGCTGAAAACGTGCGCATCGCCTTGGCCGAGGGTATCCCGCACCTGTCGTGCTACTGCCTCACGGTGGAGGAGGGTACCGCACTGGCTCATTTCGTACGCAAAGGAACCGCCTCGCCCGTGGACGAGGAGCGGGCGGCCCGGCAGTTTTTGTACCTGCAGGACG
>JBEBHD010000124.1:0-14873 GCA_040080915.1 Saprospiraceae bacterium | reverse complement strand
ATACCAGTTCAATATTGTGCCCCCCCCCTACATTAGAAAAATTTTATCTGTTAGTACGCACAATGACTTTGTTTGCCGTCTTGTTCGCATCGCCCAAATTATCGTTTGCTCAATACCTTGAATGCTCTCTTGATGTCCCTTCGGTCGTAGCGCAAAAACTCATCGAGAAACAATCCTTGATTGATGAATTCATTGCAAACCTGCAAAATGAAGAATACTCCGCGAGTAGCTTTGCTGGTGTTCCTGTGCGGTTCACGGTAATAGCTGGCCCGACTTCTCCTTTGTTTGCGACCCAAACTGACGTGGCCAATGCCATCAATTATCTAAATCAGGCATTTGCTTCCTCCGGTCTGACTTTTTTCCAATGCGGAGAACTCAATGAAATCTGGGATGACCGAATTAGAAAAAATGTAGATTTTGATAAACATACCACTTCCTTTGCTTACGCCTCTGGCACTATGGATGTTGTCATAAAGAATGATGGTTTAACATCATACGCCCTAATCCCAGAGCAAGCCTACCTTGACAATAACCCCAACTGGAATTTAGTGCCCTATGAACACACCAATTTTGTGAAATTGATCAACCAATATAGCCTGGGTGCCACATTTGCCCATGAAACAGGCCACCACTTTGGCCTGATGCATACCGACTTTCATTGGGGCACTTACAATGCTCCTCCAGACCCATCCGCAAACGACTACCCCTACCCACCACCAGCACCACTTCCCCCAAATTGGTGGGGTAAGGAGTTGGTGATAAGGATTGGCGATCCTACCAAACCATTTCCTTTAACCAACTTCTTAGTGGCTGGCGATTTAGTTGGAGACACTCCAGTGGACTGCTCTAAATTCCCCTCGATTCATCCAGGATGCCCCCGTGCAGCGCAAAATACAGACTGTAGTTTCAATAATCAGTTGACGTATGTTGATTACAACGGAGATGCCGTTAACCCTCCACCCGCCGGCCTTTCTTTAGGGCGCAATTTTATGTCCGGTTGGAGAGAAGAGTGTCTGGATCATTTCACTCCTGGCCAAATAAACCGAGTCAAGTACTACTCCCAGACCGAGCGCCTGCCCAAATACACGTCTGGCCGTTGCGGAACGTTTACAGATCGGGTCGAACTGGAAGGCACCGGTACCGGTCTGCACAATGTCAGTGTCCGCGTTCGGCACACATCCAACCAAAAATGCAATGTGACCAGTAGCCGGTTGGGTGATTTCAGCGGCTTGCTTCATCAAGACGACCTGAAAACACATACCTACCACAACGGCAAAAAAAACAGTCTGGCTTTTGCGCTGGACCCGCTGAAGCGGCACTATGGGCATACGCGCTGCGAGTGGATAAGAGGTGTGAATGTTATTGATTTGGCACGCATCAGCCAACATATTTTGGGTCTTGCGCCCCTTGCAAATGGGTACCGAATGATTGCGGCGGATGCTAACAAAAGCAACACCATCTCTACCTTCGACAATGCCGAGTTGCAAAAACTTATTTTGGGCAAATACTGGGACTATTTGCCCAACCACGAGCAACCGTGGCGCTATATCCCGGAATTTGTCCCGCAAAATTATGCTACTCAATTTGATGCAACCCCGTTTTCGCTCTTGGGCGGGGCGTACTTAGAGCAGGGCTGGTCGTATCTGATACCCAATATCGGTCAGCGCGGCTTTGACGGTATTAAAATAGGGGATGTCGACTTCTCTTGGAACGCCACGACAACGGAATGCCCCAATGAAGGAATCATCCCAGAAGAAGGTGGCGGTGCTTCACTAGCTGTGCCAGCAACGACTATTGACCAAGACGATGTCGTGGCCCTGACGGTCAAAATACAAAACCCGCTGCAGCTCGCCGCATTCCAGCTTGCGCTGAAAATACCGGCTGCGTACTTCGACATACAGCATGTGGAGCCGAGCGCCTTGGCCAATTACACCAACACGGAGCATTTCGGCCTCGAGTTGTTCGATGAAAATGCCTTGACCACCCTCTGGTTTGACACAACCGGCGGCTCGCAGCAGTTGCCGGGCAACAGCCCACTTTTCACGGTTGTGGTCAAAGCCAAACAACCCATAGCTAACCTACAAACCGTGCTTCAGTTGGACGAAGCAATCTTGCCCTCCCTGTTTTTCTCATCTTTTGGCACAGCCTCAATTGCCCCTGTAGAATTGTTCATCGAGGTGGAAACAGTAGGCGAAGAGCGCTCCCGAAACAGTCTGCAAACATCCACCAATTCCAGCGCGTTGCGCTGTGATCCCAATCCCGCGCAGCACGCATTTCGGGTATTCTTTGAAAATACGCAGCAAGAAAATCAAGGCACGCTGACTATTACCGACTTGACGGGGCGAATTGCCTACCAACAAAATGTACCGATCACGCCTGGTCAAAACACTTGGAACATGGATGCTTCAAACCAACTCACTTCGGGAGAGTACATCGTATCGCTTGTCGTGGGCGGCAGTGTTTATACGAGCAGAATGAAGAAAATATAGAGATAAAAAGAAGCGTGGTGGAGGGCACTTGCCTTCCCCTCGCTTCTTTTGAGTTTTGGCTACCACCCTGCTAAACCTTGTTGTCTTGCCCATATTGTTTCCCATCTTTAAAAACACCCTTCCATGAAAGTCATATACACTTGTGCCCTCTTGTGGGCCTGTTGCCTTAGCGTATCGGCCCAGTACATTGACCCTATCTGGGCACGACACGATATTGCAGAAGGGAGTTCTTTTTACGGAGTGCCGTTGGTACTGCTCGATTCGAGCCAAAATCCAGTCGTGTGCAACAACGACTCAAACTCCGGCCCCTTGAACGCTTTTTTGACTACGAAGTATGATGCTGCAGGAAACCGGCTTTGGCAGCGCAAGTTCGATACCAGCAGCACGGACCTTGTCATGTCCTGTGTGTCCGACAACCAAGACGCGGTCTATGTCGGCGGTAGCACCGGACAGAACAGCATACTGGGTGCTATACCCAGTTCTATTGTCATCAAGTATGCATCGAATGGAGATTCGCTCTGGGCTTATTACTTCAACAGTCCCACTGCCGGGGCCAGCTATGGTGCCAAACTGCACCTCGATTCCGCGAGCAATCTGCTCGTTTTTGGGCTTTACGGTGACACCGTGGCGGTAAAAACCGGCTTGTTTGCGACCAAACTATCGCCTGACGGCCAAGTAGTCTGGAGCGCTACTTATACCGACCCCAAATATAGTATCGGCGGTATGCAGGACGGCGGAACGGCGCGTTGGACAGGCGACCGATGGGTATATTGGGGGCGCAGCCCGGAGGGACAGGGCTACCGTTATATTTGCTGGCAAATCGGCCCCGACGGGCAGACGCTGGCCGGGGCCGTCACCGAATTAGATACGGCAAATGGCGTGTGGACGCAGCTCGTAGACAAAGCCGGGAATCTCCTTGCAGGCGGGAACGGCAAGTATCGAGTGGTGAAGTACGCCCCTTCCGGGCAAAAACTGTGGGAATACCATAAACCAAACTCATCACCTTCTCCCTTTATCGTGCCTGCACGTATCTCCTGCATCGAAAGCACTGATGAGGACGAGGTTTACATTTCTGGCAGTTTTAGAATTGATTCCATCGGGCCAACAATATTAACGACAAAACTAAACGCCGCTACTGGTGCGATGCTTTGGGGACATTCGTTCGTATGGGGTGGCATTCCCGCTGCTTTTCCAAACAAAATTATATGGATAAATCAAGACGCATTTCTCATGGTTGGAGCAATTTCCTTTAGCCTTGACAGCAATTTCTACGAATTCTTTTTGGCCGTTTACAACCGAGATGGATTCGTAAGCGTCGGCGTAACGGATTTGGACGGAAGGCGGAACAGCCCTACCTCTTTAGCGCTGCAAAGCCCATATTTATACGTGGCTGGATATGTAGGGGGCAACACTGTTGCCGAACCCCAAAGGCAGGTATTGTGCAAATATCTGATGAACGATATTGTCAGTACACGCAACCCTGCCAGCCCGGCCAAACTTTTGTCGCTCGCGCTGTGGCCCAATCCCGCCGCCGACTGGGTGCGGGTAGGCTTGCCGGAAGAGAACGGAATCAAGGCGGGCGGTTGGCTGGAACTGACCGATATGACGGGGCGTGTACTACGCACCCATCGAATACCGGCCTCCACCTCATTTTATGACCTTAGCCTAGAGGGAATCCCAAGCGGCACCTATGTTATGTTGCTCAGGCAGAACGGCCAGCCAACGCATATCGGGCGGGTGGTAAAAAAGTAGCCCACAAAACCGAGCGAACGCCGGGGAGAATTAGTGAGCGTACAGAGCAGGCGGCCTGCTACGAATTGCTGATCAGCATCAGGCGTGCGGCCTTTACTGTGCCAACCGGAACATCGAAATAGTCGGCCACCCGTTGGTCAACCAGATCGGAGAAGGATTCGCGCAGGTCGTCGGACAGGAAACTTTCCGACGATAGTTGTAGGGTTTGCAGGTTGAGTGTCGCCAGTTGGTCGGGCGGAAGGAATGTTTGCAGCAGTTGCAGGGCCACAGGCTGCACTTTAACCAGAAACCTTCTAACCAGTAACCAGCACAACCTTGTTTACCACTTCCGCCCGTTTTTCACCCGATTGACGAACGCGTCGGCCAGCGCCGGGTTGGCGGCCACCACCTCGTACACCTCCCCGTTTTTCATCTTGATCTGCGTTTCCTTGGGCTTGAGGCCGAGCAGGGCGTCGTTGAATCTGGTGCTGCTGGAGATCACGTTGAGCGCTCCAGCCTGATAGCCGAAAAAGTACCACAGGTCAGGCGCGGGTTTGATGTACAGGTAGAATCGGTCGTCCTCGTTGCCCGGCATCTTGTACTCCACAAAAGCGTTCAGCATCTTTTGGATCGGCTCGCCGTTGATGGACACCACGGGGATGCGGTCTTCCACGCTGAGGAACGACTGGTACTCGGGGTTCCAAATGACCGGGTGACGGCCCAGCAGAAACGAAAACTTATTGTCCTTTTTGGGTAGGTTGAGGAAGTTGCTGTTGAGGGCCTCCAAGGCTTCGGCGCGGTCTTTTTCGTCGGGCACGAACTCGCTCAGCGCCGGGCGGTAAAACTGCTGCTGCGTGTTGAACGGCGGTGCCTGCGCGTCGAAACTGGCAGCCCGTATTTCGTTCACCATCAGTTCCATCAGCACCTTGGGCACGGTGATCTCCATGCCGGTCATAAACTCGCCGGTAATCATAAAGGATGCCGTATCGGGGATGTTGTAGTCCGTCTTGAGGCGGCCAGCGGTCTTCACTTTCATGTACTCCAGTCCGCTGCCGATGCTAAGTGGGCCTTCGGCCTGGAGCACGCCGGTTTTGTTGTCGTACACCATTTTCGGCCCGGTGAGTACGGTGGGTGTGGTCACGCGGGCCGAGTCACCGAAGGTAAACCGGTCGTTTTGCGGGTCGTATTTGAACACGCCTTCGCCATTGAGCAGGGCGCGATCGGTGCGGGCATACGGCCCTTCAAGCACGCGCGGGTACAGTTCACCGGTTTCTCGTGACTGGAAGAAGCCCAGAAACAGCAGCTCCTCTTCGGCGGTCTTGACGTTTTTCACCCGCACAACGGGGTCGTTTTTGTCCACCTCCGTGTACACACTGAACCACGGGTTGTTCACATAATCCGTCTTGATCTTGGCTAAGCCCTCGAAGCGCAGGTTTCGCTTGTTGGCGCTGAGAATGACCGTGCCGGCGAACATCGTTTTCACGTCCATGTGAAAACTGTCGGCGGCCTTCACCTCTCCGCTGGCCGTTGTCAGTACGTTTTTGGTGGCTGGCGTGCCGGGGCCGCGCCGCTCGCCGATGATGTTGTTGAAAAATATCTCCTGCGTGTGGCCGGGTATGTTGTACTCGTAGTAGCCGGTGGCCTTGTACAGTTTTTTGCCGAGAATGTCCACCGTAGCCCGGTTGATCGTGTGGTACTTGCTCACGGTGTCCGCCAAAATCCGGGCATCCATGATCTGCTTCATCACACCACCAGCAGCGATCTCGATTTTGCCGTCAGCGGTGTAAATGAACGCGTCAGCCGACTTGATGACCTCCACGCCGCCGATCTTCAACTGGCTGTTTTTCATGTCGTACAACGCCGTTTTTCCCTTGAATTGGAGCGTATCCTGGTCCGGGTCTATGGATACAAAGTTTCCGGGCTCTTTTTCGTCGCTCTTGAACGTGACGGTCTGCGCTCGCATGTCCCAAGTGAACTCGTTCATGGACGTGCGGTACTGGTTGAGGGGTAACGTAGTAGACGATTCAGCGGTGTTGGCTTTAAAGTTGCCTAGCTGCTTATCAAAGTCAAGCTCGCCACGCACGTTACGGGAGTCGAACACGATGTCATTTCCGCTGAGCGCCTTGATCTGCAGGTCGGCAGTGTCGGATTTAGCCTGAAACGGCCCGTAGGAAATGACCTGTGAGGTTAGTTTGCCGCCGAACCAATCAAATTCGCCCCGGCCCTTGAGACCCGAAGGCGTGAGCACAAGCACGCCCTTGTGGTAATAACCAGCCTCTTTGAACAGTTCGAAAGCCTTGGCTTTACTTTCCACATACATAGAATCGCGATAGGGCAGCCAGTTCACTTTTACGTCCTCGCCCTTTGCCTGGGGCACTTTTACGGCGCTTTGGCGGTCTTCTTCCATGAAAAATCGGCGGGCGGTGCAGGTCATTTGTTTGGGCCGGAAAACGATGTCCTCTGAAGTGATGTCTGCGGTGAGGTACTCCACAGTACCCTTACCGAGAAAGCCCTTGTTACTCAAGTCAACTTTGCCGGTGTAGTTGCCTTTCTTTGAGTAGGTGGGGTAGCCTTTGGGCGGAGTTTGGTGAATGAACCCGAAGGATTTGTCATCGGTACGTACGATGATCGTTTCCCGGAACGGGGCAAAAATGTCCGCCGAGGTCATCTCGCCCTTGAATTTGATCATGTCCGCCGTGTAGCTGTCCAAGCCGTTGAACGAGAACGGATCGAGTTTGAAATAGAACGAGTCGCGCTTGTAGGCCCCCTCTTGCGTGCCGGGGCGGTCATAAAACACGAATGAGTGTTTTTTGGACTGCATGGACGGGAAGATGGAGAGGTCTTCTTTGCCGGATTTGTTGTTGGGTGCATCCACAAGCAGGATGCCCGAAACTAATTCCACCGTGGAGTTCATGGCATCGGCGATGGGCTTTCCGTTTTGGTCGTCCTTGCCTGTCGGCAAATAAAAATCAAGGTGCTGCACCGAGTCGAACTCGACGTGAAACTTGTCGTACACAAAGTTCATGTCCTTGCCCTCGAACAGGGCAAAGCCCGCGAACAGCCTGCCCCCGAAGCGCATATCGCGGTTTTCGAGCAACGTGAGCGCCTTGGCTTGCGGGATAAAACCGACCTTTTGGCGCTCGCTCAACTGGATATGCTTCACCTCGAAAATCGTCGTCTCTTTGGTTTTCAGGTCGAGGCTGGCATTGGCACCGGTACTCACGGACTCGATTTTGATGGCATCGTAGTCGCGTTTGCCCTGGCTGGCAAGGGCGTAGTGGGCCAGTTTGGGGCGCGGTTCGATCTCGTGCCGATCAAAGTCATAGTTGATAAAGCCCTTAGCCACCATTTCGGCCAACAAGGTTTGGATACTGGCGTAGTTGAACTTGGGGCTGAGGGCCATGGCAAACAGGTCGTCGGAGATGACCTTGGTCTGGCGCGTGCTATCCCAAGAGGTTTCCTCCATCAGTTTGTGCAGGATGGAGATCGGGTTGACGCTGGTGATGTTTTGCATACGCACATATTCGCCGGGGTCGAAGCGGTTACTGCTTTCGAACTCCACTTTTTGGCTTACGCCCTTCACCCCGCCCACACGCGAGCCGATCTCCAGAGAATCGTTGTTGACGTACCACGAGACCTTTTCCGCCTCGAGGTTCATGTTGTAAAACGAGGAGTAGAACGGATTTCGCTCCGACCCTTTTTGGCCGCGAGTGAGCTGAATTACCTGGTTGGGGATTTCCACGCGGAAATTGACCTCCGGGTGGAAAATGCTGTCCGCGTCCATGAACAGCTTGGCATTCACCCCTTCAGCCACGATACTGACCTCGCGTTTGATGATGAACAGGTCGCCTTTCCCGAAGAAAATCCGCTGGCGTTTTTTGTTATAAATGGTCAATTGAGCAGGCTTGGCCGTGTTGCCGTAGCCGTAAACAGAAGCACCCCAGAGCCGAAAACCGCCTATGTACTCGATGCCTTCACCTATTTTGGCAATCTTCAACGATTGGTCGAACGACTCGAATCGGGGATACTGTGTGGCGGTGTTTTTGTTGGAAACCACCACGTTTTCCTCAAACTTGCCCCAAACGCTGCCCTGCGGAAAATAGAGCGGGTAGAAAAATTCCGCCGAATCGCAAGTGAACAACGGTTTTTTGGCCTCCACCCGGTAGGTTGTCAAGCGGACGTACACGGTGGAATCCAGTCCGGCATTTTGCCAAGTCACCCTGCCGTCCGTGCCCTGCCATATTTCCTCAAAAGGGTAGTAAATGCCGTTGGTGCCCAGCACTGTGGTGGAGTCGGCCTTGCGCTGACCGATCAGGTTGACATTTTCGCAGCGCAGCGCGGGGCGTTTGTCCTCGTAAACGAAATCAAATTTGCCGCCCTGAATTCTCCACACGATCAACCCCGCCTCGCGGGCCTGCAAAGCGCGTTGCGCGATGAAGTCGGCGGAAAAATCCAGCATCTGGGAGATGGGCTTGGTCTTGCCCTTTTCGATATCGGCGATAGTGCGTTCGGTAAAGTCGTGCCAGCGCGGAAAGAACGTGGTGTCGGGGTCCGCCTTGGCCGCCGTCACGGCGTTGATATAACTTTTGTAGTACGGAAAAGCGCCGAGGCGCTGCTCGGCCAGCAGGTTGGCCATGCGCACAATACTCGCCATGTCCTGATCCCGGTACAGCCCGGCCCGGTACTGGTTTTTGAAAACCGTATAGGCCTCGGCCATGTCAGGGCGTTTGGAGGCGTTCATAAACTCGCCCAATTTGTCAACGAACTCGTTGGGGTTGTCAGGGAACTTGGCCTGGGCTAGTGCGAGTTGAAACGGGAAAAAAAGCGCGAGAACGAGGGCGTGTTTTTGGAAACGTAGCTGCATATTAGACCTGGGCTGGTGTTGTTCTTGGACAAAAAAAATAACGGCGTGTGAAACGCTCGGAGCGGGCCAAAAGTACGGCGTTAACGGATTCCAAATTCAGACTTAAAGCGGATACATAGCCAGTTCCCTCTTGCGATAATCTCCTCAGCCACAAACCCCACCCCTTCCGCCGCCGCCACCACCACGGCCTCATCTTCCCGCAGTATGCCCGAAACCAGCAGCCAGCCGCCGGGCTTCAGCAACTCGGCCAAACGGGGCAACGAATCGAGGATCACGTTTCGATTGATATTGGCCAGGATGCCGTCGAAGCCCGTACCCTGCACAGCAGCGATGGTGCCGCAGCGGGCAACGACCCGGGCGGCCACACCGTTGACGGCGCTGTTTTCCAGCGTGTTCCGATAGGATTCCTCCTCAATATCTACGGCCTCCACCTCGGCGGCACCGAGGCGGGCTGCCAAAATAGCCAACACGCCGGTGCCGCAGCCATAGTCGAGCAATTTGGCCCCTCTGCAGGGCAGATCGCGCAGGCTGCGCAGGCACATCCAAGTGGTTTCGTGGTGCCCGGTGCCAAAAGCCATCTTCGGGTTGATGACCAATTCGTGCAAAACACCGGACACGGGTTCGTGGAAATCCGCCCGGACGGCGCAAAAATCCTCCACAACGACAGGGGAAAAATTGGACTCCCAGATTTTGTTCCAGTTCTGGGCAGGCAAAAATTCCTTTTCCCAGTCGAACAAAAACCGCTGTCGGAGGTCGTCAAGCAGGGCTTCCACATCGGGCAGCGATGCGCTCGCGGGCATGTAGGCGTTCAGGCCCCCGTCCGCTTCTTCAAAGGTCTCGAAAGGGGCATTGGCGAGGAAAGCCGGCAGTATTTCGGCGATTTCCGGCTCGGTGCGGATGGCGATTTTCCAGTAGTCCACAGGCTATTTTTTGCGAACTATCAGGATGTACACGGGCAAGTGGTCGCTGTAGCCGTTGAGAAAAATATCGCCCACGAATGTTCGAAGCGGATAGCCCCTGAACGCGCCATCCTCTTGAAACATCCACGGCTGCCGGTACACCTCGGCTTTATGATATTGCCAGCCGCCTGCGCGTTTCGAAACTAAGCCTTTGGACAGGATGATCTGGTCGAACAGGTTCCAGGCATCGCGGTAGGCAAGCGTGCCGTTGCCGGTTTCATAGATGTCGTACATCGGGTTGTACATCTCGCCCGATTTTACTTCGTCGGTGGTGCGCACGGCTCGGAGCACCTTGTTCACACTGTTATTGTTGGGGTCGTCGTTCAGGTCGCCCATCACGATGACCTTGGCTTTGGGGTCAAGTTTGGTCAGGCTGTCCACTGTATTGCGGCATACTTGCGCAGCGGCAGCCCGCATCCAGCCCGAACCGGCCTCGCCACCCCGGCGCGAGGGCCAGTGGTTGACGAGGATGTGCATGCTTTCGCCCAAAAACTTACCAGTGACATGGAGCACGTCGCGGGTCCGGTCGCGAACCTTGGCGGCAGTGTCTTCCAGCACTACCGGCAGGGCCTGCGAGCCGGTGACGGTGAAATACTTGGGCTGGTACAACAGGCCTACGTCAATGCCGCGCTCGTCGGGCGACTCGTGGTGGACGATCTGGTAGTTCCGCGCCCGCAATGCGGGTTGAGCCACGAGGTCTTCGAGCACCGTCCGGTTTTCAATCTCGCAAACGCCAAGCAGGGCTACTCCGTCGGGCGTTTTGTCTGCGGCCATCAGACTTATTACCTTGGCCATATTGGCCTGCTTGGACCAGTACTTGGTACTGTCCCACAACAATCGGCCCGTGGGCAGGAAATCTTCGTCGTTGATGTCGGGGTTGTCGAGGGTATCGAACAGGTTTTCCAAGTTGTAAAAACCGATGGCAACGATTTCAAACTTGGCCTTTTGAGCGGAAACGGACAGGCTCAGCAACAAGGCGAGCAGCACGACAAGGTGTTTTTTCATGTCAAAATGCAATTGTGCGGCGAAGGTACGGTTCGGCAACAGATGATTGCAGGTTCTGTGATAACATGATTTTTTTGGCTGCGTTATCGAGCATGCCTTCGATGCATACGGGCTAACTACCTTTGCCGTTCTTTCCACACAAAAACTGACCGATCATCTTTTGCCTCCGCCATAATCTGCAACATGAAAAAAACGCTGCTCACAGTTCTCCTTTTTTGCCAATGCACGTTCGGCTTTGCACAGTCCGAACAAAACGGCATCACCGTTTACGACCGCGATTCCATCTGGAAAACAGATGTGGAAACAGGTATGGACTTGTTTGCCAACCTGCGCAAATCACTGCTCCGGTTTCACGGTGAAAACCACGACAAAATGCTTACCCTGCTGGACACCACCGCGTTTCGCCTCGTTCGAGAACTGGACATGCTGTACCAAGACGAGGTTTTGGAGTACAAAAACTGGTTCACCCGCAACGCGCTGACTGGCAACCGGAAAAAACAAGGCTATTCTTATTTGGACATGATGCTCAAACTTGATGCCTTCTTTTTTTGCCCCGACATGTACGCCGTGGTCATCAGTTCGGCCCGCCTGAACACACACCCCAAGATTGACATGGAAAAGCGAAACGCGGCACAAGCCTTATTTGTCGCGATCATGGACCGGCTCAACAGCCTTGGTTTTGCCAAAAAAGACGAGATGCTCCGCCTGCTCGAAAAATTCCGAAAGGCCGGCCAAGCCATGCCACACACCCTCAACCAGGATACAGGATTGGTCACCGAAGAAGACCGCTATGGATTCCGGTTGGTGGATATGTTGCTTTGCCTGAGCAGGGACTAGTGGCGCGTCCGGCCTATCACACTTTTTCAAAACTCAACCCTGCATTCAGCACGCCCAGCGCCCGATCGCGCGTGCGGGTGTCTGTGCTGGTGTCGGCTATTGTTTGGCAGAGCAGGCGCTCGTCAAGTTGACGCAAAGCCTCCGGGCTGGTTATTTTTTGGGTCGTGGCCAGCGTGGTCACAATCTCCGAAACCAAGCGACCCATCGCGCCCGTGCCCCGGTTGATGGCGATGGCAATGAGGGCGGTGAGCAGTCCTTGGGAACTCAAGATATCGCGCAGGCGGGGTACCGTGATTTTTATTCCGTTAATCGTCAGGTTGAGGCGAAAATTGAGCGCGGGCTGCACGTACAGGTCGTTGGCGGTACGCAGTTGCTCCAGCACGAGGTCGGCATCGAACCCGGCCCGAACAAACGCTCCGTACAAGGGCACCGTTTTTTGAATGTACAACCAAGCCGCATCACCCGTATGGAGGGTGCCGAATTCATCCCGGACGGTGGTCGTTCCGGCAGCGGAGTCAATGCCCACTTGCTGAAAAACCTGAGCAAAACGCGCAGGTGCATTGACTTTCATGCTTGCCAATACACGGTTTAGGCTGCCGCCGTGCTCCGCCGCGCCCACGAACTGGACGCATCCGAACGAAAAAATACCGCCGTCGTAACTGTTGATCGCGTCGTATTTGCCCTCGTGGCTGGAAACATACTCCAGTGCGGCGGCTTGTTCTGGCGTCAACCCCACCGATGCCACCCGTTCTACCGGGATATGAATGGTGGATTGCCCCCCGTATACAATGCCCTCCGGGTATTTGGTAAAGGTGGAGTATTTCACGTTGTCGCGCATCTTGGCCACCACTGTGCGGCCGTCCAAGAGGGGTACACTCAGTTCGAATCGCCGAAAATCCGTGTCCGGGCGCACGACCAATCCGTACTGTCTTCGGGCTGCCAAGTAATCGCCCGGTGCCGCGGGCGGGGGCGTGACGGGCGGCTGAGGCGGTGTGACCACAGGAGGCGTGGCAGGCGGTTGCGGTTGGGTTGGCTTTGTCGTTCCGGGGATTTGCAGCGCCTGCCCGATACTCAGCGCCATGGTTTTCAGGTTGTTCAGCGCTTTAATGGCCTCCACTGTGGTTCCGAAACGCTTGGCAATGGCCGAAAGGGTGTCGCCTTTTGCCACGGTGTAAACCGTTGTCGGGGTAGCCGGCACTTGCTTGGGCGGCGGCGGCATGGGCGTTTTTTTCAACTGGAGCACCTGTCCAATTTTCAGGTTGTCGGTTTTCAGGCCGTTCAATTTTCGGAGCTCGGCGGCGGTGGTGCCGAATCGGGCGGCTATGGCAAACAGCGTATCGCCCTTGGCGACGGTGTAGGTGGTCATGGACGGGTGCAGTTGAGCGAAAATTCAAGCATTCGATTTGATGGCAACGCCCTCGTCGTCAATCAGTTTGCCGTTTCGGATGCGCACGATACGAGCCGGGAAGTTTTGCAGGATACGGTAGTCGTGCGTAGCGCAGAGCACGGCCGTGTTGTATTCCTTGGCGAGGTTGCGCAGGAGGGTGAGCACGTCGTCGCTGGTTTCGGGATCCAAGTTGCCGGTAGGCTCGTCGGCGATGAGCAGCACGGGCCGGTTGAGCAGGGCGCGGGCAATGACGATGCGCTGCTGCTCGCCACCAGAAAGTTCGTAGGGCATAGCGTGGCGTTTGTCCAACAGGCCCACGCTCTGGAGCACCTCCTGCACCCGCTGATCCATGTCGGCCTGATCGGTCCAGCCAGTGGCACGCAGCACGAAGAGCAGGTTTTGCTCCACGTTGCGGTCGGTTAGCAGGTTGAAGTCCTGAAAAACGATGCCGAGTTTGCGGCGCAGCAGGTGTACGTTTCGGCGGTTGAGGTCACGCAAGTCGAAGCCAGCTACCTCGCCGTTGCCCTTGGACAGGGGCAGAGCGGCGTACAGGGTTTTGAGCAGGCTGGTTTTGCCGCTGCCGGTTTTGCCGATGAGGTAGGTGAACTCGCCTGGGCCGATGGTCAGGCTGATGTTTTCGAGCACGACACGGGTGTCCTGCTGGCAGATGTCGGTGTTGCTTAGGCGGATAATGGGTTGCATGGATGGGGGTAACAGGGTTGAATAGTTGAAAACAATATCACAATGGAGGTATTTCCGATAGTGGTTTTGCGCTATGGCGAACGGTAATAATCCTGATTTATACTCAATGGTTCGTGAAAGAAATTAAGCGGCCAATGGGACATAACTTGTTGAGAATAAAAGTTCTTTGATTTTTGGGTTGTTTTTTATTTCGGTTGGGTTGAGATTCAAGGCGATCGAAAATCGTTCAAGCAGAGCCAGATTATGGTAGTATGTTTTCAGTTCTGCCATAGAGAAGGGGCCTCGTTGTTCTTTGTCCATAGGAAGCCAGTGGGCAGGCCTCACCCTCGGCTTCCGCCTGGCTTCGTCCCCCCAGTGAGGTGGCTTGCCAGGTCGGCCATCAATTGAGCACCAGCCGGGCCTGGCCGCCGGATCGCCTGCACCGAACACGGCGGGGGTAGGCCCCCTCGCCCGCGAAGGGGCGTGGCGGTACGGCGTGGGGGAAGTAAGTCTGTTGGGAATCGCCCGCGCCACAAAAGCAGTGGCAAGCGGCACCCGCCCGAATAGGGGAAGTAACCATGCTGGATGGTAAAAAAAGGCGGGACTTCATCAACAGCAAAAACTGGGTGGCTGGCAAGTACAACTGGCAGGAAGGCTACGGATTTTTTTCGCACAGCCATTCTGCCTTGGACAAAGTGACCAGATACGCGCTCAACCAGAAAGAACACCACAAGGAAAAAACGTTTCGAGACGAGTATTTGGAAATGCTGAACCGCTGTGATGTGATCTACAAAGAGGAATACCTGTTTGATTGGATTTTGGATGGAAATGAAGGTTGAAGTGGCACCAACTGGCGCTTTTTGCTCGTAGCACCGCGATCTTTTTTCCTGCTTTTGTTAGAAAAAAAATGCTTCGAGGTC
>JBEBHD010000123.1:0-14876 GCA_040080915.1 Saprospiraceae bacterium | reverse complement strand
AGTTGAATGTTCAATGTTCAATGACCAATGTACAATGACCAATGACCAATGTCAATTACCCCCCTACCGCAGCAGCGTCACATTCCCTTTTTTTACCGAAGTCGTCCCGCCTCGGCACCGCACGCGGTAGTAGTACCCGTAGGTTTCCACGGGCTGTGGCTTGCCCTCGAAGGTGCCGTCCCATTCGCCCGCAGGATCGTAGGTCTCGAATATTTTTTGCCCCCAGCGGTTGTACACCGCCCAGTACACCTCTTCGGCGAAGCGCGTTTCCAAGCGCAGTACGTCGTTTTCGCCGTCGCCGTTCGGTGAAAAGCCCGTTGGGAAAAACACGAACGGATCCTCGCATTTCGGGAAAAGCACCGTCACAGTCACGGCGCGATCCAGCACACAGCCGTCGTAACTGATGTGGGCTGTGTAGGTCGTGGTTTCCGATGGTTCGGCTATTGGCTCGCGTACGTTCGGGTTGTGCAGGGTATTAGCCGGTGTCCAGGTGATCGGCGCGATTACGGGGTAAAGGGCCAGTAATTGGGAGGTTTCGCCGAGGTAAATGATTGGCGGCGTGGCAGTCACGGATAGCGCCGTGGTGTCAACAATGAAAACCGTGACCATGCCCTCGTAGGTGCAAATGGCATTGGTGATGGTGACCAAGTAGTCGGTCGTGACCGAAGGAAAAGCCAGCGGCGAGAAAGCGGTGGTGTCGGAAAGCGTGGCCCCGGGGGTCCATTCGTACATGTAGCCATCAATGCCGCCGGAGTTGAGCCGAACCGTGTCGCCGGGGCAGATAACCAATTCTTCGCGCAGGCTGTCAACGCGCGGTACAGGCGATTGGATTTGTTTGAAAACCGTATCGCGGCAGCCGCCTGCTGACAAGGCGATGAGAGTCAGTTTGTAACTACCGGGTTTGGTGATCGTGAACGTGGGGTTTTGGGCCGACGACTGTACGGCGAAACCGCTCGGCCCCGTCAGCCGCCACGACCATGAGGCTATGCCATACACAGAGTCCACACTTTTGTCGAAAGCCTGAATGACCAGCCCGTTGTTGTCGCACAAGGGCAGTTGCGTGATCATGGCTGCATCAATGTGAAATGCGCCGATGTGGATAGTACGCAGCATGGTGTCGGCGCAGGGAAGCCCCGCTGCGGTGATGAGAGCCACAGTGAACAGCCCTGTGTCGGGGAACTGGTACCGGGGCGAAAACTCGGTGGTGGTCTTGGTCAGGTCGTTGGGCCAGTCGAAATACCAATGCACATCCTTCACGTTGCTTTGGTTGACAAATTGTACGATCTCTGTTTCGCAGGCTCCGATCGGGTCGGCAAAGGCGGCAGTAGGCACGCCGCATGGGGCTACATTGTATTGAAAGTCGCGTCGTGTGGTGGAAATCAGGGTATCGCCCCGGTATTCGTCCACGCACACGCCTACCACAAAATTGCCGACAGTGTTGGGCACGCCGGTCATGAACCCGGTCTCGGGGTGGATGGTCAGCGGGTCGCCGCCGAGTACGTTGGCAAGGCTGTACGGTGGATTGTTCCACACTACTTCCGGATACGGTCCTTTGTTCGGGGGGACGGGCTGTGGGAACTGCGGGGTAGCGCCGTTCAAAGGTGTGCATAAGCGATACACCAAGGAGTCGCCGTCTGGATCAGTAGCTGAGTGGTCAAAATCAATAGGGTGGTTTGCGCAAATCGCTACTGGCGGCCACTTGTTGAACGTAGCACTGCTGTTGCACGACAGCATAGTTTTTTCGGATAGGTTGGCGATGATGGAAATACCTACATCAAGCGGGTTAGGTATGTTCTTTATCAATTGATTGCGACAACAGCGCTGATACACAAGGGTGTACCCGCCAGCCTTGAACGGCAGTGTTTGGGTAGTCCGGTAAGTAGTCCCGTTCACACACACATTCGGGGGGACGACAAGGCATGGGTTTTCGAGAACGATCGGTAACGTATCGTTTGAAAGCACATCCCAGTTCACCAAAATGGTTTTGACCAGGTTCCAATTGGTATCATATACACCGATGGCGGCCGGATCGTCGAACCAAGGAACGCCGGTGTAGCAATCCCGATAAACGGTGAGGCTAATTTCATACTGGTCGTTGCCGAGGCACTTGTAGGTGAGCTCGCCGCCTACGATGTGGGTGCCGTGCAAGAGGGGAATGGTGCAGAAAGGGAGGATGAGCAGCAGTAAAAATCGTTTCATAGGTCGAAGATCGGGCAAACAACCGTTGCCGCTGCCCAAAGAAACGCAATGGCCGCAAACTGGCCGAATCGAACACAATTATTTTTTCCGAAATGGTCGCAACACCTGCCCGAAAAACCCGTGCGGGTACTCGTCCACACCATCAAACCCCAATTTGATATCGCGCCCGTCGCGGGGCATCCAGGCCGTTCCGAACAGGTAGTCCCACACCGAGAGCGTGATACCGTAGTTCACGCCGTAGCTGCCTGGCGGCAAATCCTTGGCGTGGTGCCAGATGTGCATTTGCGGGTTGTTCAGCAGGTAGCGCAGCGGGCCGAGGGGCAGGTACAGGTTGGCGTGATTAAGGTGGCCTATGGTGATGGTGAACAGGTTGACCAACAGAAAATCCTGCAAACCGAAACCGAGCATCGCCAAGGGCAGGTACTCGAGGGTGCGGTACACGATATTTTCCATGAAATGGTAGCGCAAGTGGGCGGCATAGCCCATTTCCCGGACGGAGTGGTGTACCTGGTGGAATCGCCACAGCCTCGGCGAGTAGTGCAGCAGGCGGTGTATGTTCCATTGCACAAAATCGCGAACCAAGAAAAGCAGCAACAGGTGGAGCCAGTACGGCAGTTTGGCTACGTTGATGGCCACCACGTTGCGAATGCCGAACGCGCTGGCCAGCAAATCATCGAATGCCTGGGCCGCCACCCCGGACAGCGCGGCATAGCCCACGAGGCCGAACAGGAAGAAATTGAAGAACATGTAAAAGGTGTCCAACCAAAAGTCCTCCCGGATGGTGGGCTGGTTTTTCCGCCAGGGGAAAAGCAGCTCCAGCGCGTAAACCGCTGCCGAGATGCCAACGAGCCAGTAAAAATAATTGCCCCAGTGTGGGTTGAGCACCTCGTGTGCCAAGTAGTTGGCGTAGCCACTGAAGCCGCTTGCGAATTTGTTCCAGTACGTTTCCATGCCGGTGCTATTGTCCTGCGCTTCCCGGCACGGTTTTTTTGCCCTGGTCTTGCCAGTCGTTCATGCCGCCAGCGTAATCGTAGACATTCTTAAAGCCCACTTTGGTGAGCTGGGCGGCAGCGCGGGGACTACGGCCACCGGCGGCGCAATACACTACCACGGGTTTGGATTTGTCCAATTTTCCGATCTGCGCCGCAAAGTCCGCGCTGTTGAAATTGATCTCCAACGCGCCAGCAATTTTACCAGTCTGCCGGATTTCGCCCGGCGTGCGCAGGTCAACTAACTGCACGGACGGGTCGGCTTTCAGCATGGCCTCGGTTTTGGCCGCGTCCAGCACGGACTGGGCAGGTGCTGGCTGGGTGCAGGCCCAGATGGCGGTGAGCAGTACAAAAAGAAGTTTTTGCATAACGGTGTGTTTTTTCTTGGACGCAAAGGTCGGTTATTCTTAAAAAGAATGCGTGTGACAAGTGTCACGAATGCTGGTAATCCCGTTCACCTCTTCCTACACCGAAAATGCAAAAAGTACCCCACCACCTGCGCATCCTGCAGCGACGGGTACCGGCGCACCGTTTCATCGCTGGGGTATGGCTCATGGAGGTACTCCAGCACAAAACCGGCCGCCCGCATGGCCTCGAACCACTGCGTGAGCGTATGGTTGAACAACGGCACCCGGAATTGTGGGGCATTAATCAAAACCTCCGCACAAGCGCAAAGACCTTCCGTTCCTGCCGCACATCACCGCCCGGATCGAAAATTTCAGCGAAAAAAATGTAGATGCCCGGTCGAGTGGCCGTGCCATCGTCCATGTCACCGTCCCAGCGCAGACTGCCTTCGGTACCGATGAGCTGCTGGCGCACCAATCGTTTGACAGGCACCCCCTCGGAGTCGAAAATGGTCACCGTGGCGGCGTAGCCAGCACCCGGCAGGGTGTAGCGGATGTCGAGGTAGTCCTCGTAACCGTCGCCGTCGGGGGAGAGGCGGGCCGGCCCTAGCTGGAAAAGGTCGTTGCCACCGGGCGGTATGCTACCGGATTGTTGGGAATTGGGCAACGTGGGCGTGCCGTTACCGTCGGGCCTGCGAGCAGCGGAGGTCCAGTTGGCCGGGTCGTTCGTGGGGCCGTCGGGCCGTACCCGCTCCAGTGAAACACCCGTGCGTTCGTTGGCCGCGAGCAGGGAATTGTGCCAGTCGTCGAAGTAAGTGAGTGAGTCCACAATCACCCGGTCAGGGCCTTTCGACCAAACCAGCGTTGCGTTTCCGGCATCATCAGGCAGCGCAGGTATGGCCATCAGGAGGATATTTTCGGGCTTCGCCCGCAAAAACCGCTGCGTTATATCTGCCGGTGCCGGTGAAAAAACCAGGTACGCGCCGGGCAGCAGCAGCCGTTTTTGGCCGATGGCTCGCACATCAGAGCCACCGGAAAAATTGGCAAGGAAAAAATGCTGCAAGTCAAAAACCTTGGCGCTGCGGTTGTGGATTTCCACAAAATCGGAGCCGAAAGTAGCCGGGTTGAACAGCACCTCGTTCACCACCACGTCCATCGGCGCGGGTGTTTCAGGCAGGCCAACCCACGCTGTATCCGTTACGGCTGCCGCGTTACCGCTGCAATCTCGGAGGCCGGGCGTTGCCGATACAGCGTATACGATCCCCGACTCCAGCGGTTCCTGTAGCACAAGTCGGACGACCCTGCGGCTTTCCGCCGTCAATTCCACCGAACTAATAGCCAGCGGCGGATCAATCCGGTAGCCCGCCGGGTCTGTGGCGGCAATCCTGTCCAATCCTTCGGAAAAAGTCAGTTCCAGCGCGTTCGCATCATCGGGAAAAGCCGCCAGCAACCGGGGTGCGGTCAGGTCGGGCATTTTTTGCAGAGAAGCATTGGCCTTGCCGGGAGTACCGCCTGGCAACACCGGGCAGGAACGCCAGTTCTCCCGTTCCTGACAGGGCAGGTCGGGGTTGATGCGTTCCAGCGACCAGCCGCCTTCGCTTTTCACGGAATTGTCGTGCCAATTGGCCGCGTACACCACACGATCCACGACCGCCCCCACTGCGTCGGTCAGCACTAATGTGTCGCCGCTGTTGTTCAGCGCCGGAAAACCAGCCACACCGAGCGCCGCTGTAAACGGAGCAAGCGCCGCTGCGTTGGCTGCCGTAGCCAGTACCACGAACGAATCGGGCCGGAGCAGGTAGTCCGGCAGGACACGGGGCGTGCTGCCGTCCGACAACAGCAGGGTGTTTAGGTTGATAATTTTGCCGCTGCGGTTGTGCAGTTCCAACCATTCCGCCTCCGGCAAACCGACCGAAGGCGTGGGGTCGGCCATGATTTCATTCACCAAAATATCGAACTCGGCGGCCGCCTCGATTTTTACAAACTCGAAAACAGTGCTCTGCTGGCCGCTGCTATTTCCGGCGGCATCGGCTATCTGTTGGCTTTGCAGGGTGTACGTCCCTGTGCCGAGCGCTGCCGCCAACGTGAGCCGCACCTGTTGTTTTCCGCCTCCGGCAAACGCGACCGAGGTCGGGCCACCCAACCCGGCGATGGCATAGTGCGCAGGCTCCAACGCCGAAGCGGTGTCCAAATCCTCGTCGAATAGCGCCAGCACTTCCGTTCCGGTGCCATTGGCCGAGGCCGACAGTAGCACGGGCGGTGTCGTGTCGGGTACATCGGGCAGCACGGAGAGGTTGTCGAAGAAAAACTTGTCGGTCCGGGTGGCGGTGTACAGGCAGTAAACCCCGAAGAAGCGGCCTGCGCCAGCGTTGTGCGTGGCATCGGTGGCTGTGCCCTGCGGCTCAAATGGGCCGCTGCCGCCTGCGCGGGCTTCCACCGTCCAGTTGGCTCCGGTGCTGCGCCGCACGCGCAACCGAATATCCACGGGGTCTACTGCCACAAAACCGGTCAACCCTGCAGCGAGCAGCGTACGCGAGGCGGGGCCGTCCTGCCGGAACAAACGCAGGGCATCGGTGGCTCCGTTTTCACCTATCTCAAGGTAATAGCCGTTGGCCTGCAGCAGGTCGGCTTGGTCGGCCATCAGGTACACACGCAGCAGATTGGTCGCCGATGGGGCGAACGCTAAGCGCACGTCCAGCAGCCAGACCGCGCTGTCGGATACGGTTCCGGCCACGGCCAGCGCGGAGCTGCCCGCAGCAGGGGCGTTCAGCTGCAGTTCGCCCGAAGCATTCACGATAAAATGGGTCACATCGCCCTGCCACGCTGGGTTGGCGGTAAAATTTCCGTCGGAAAAATCGTCCACTATTTGGGCGCGGAGCGGAAGGGCAGCGAGGGCGAGAACGGCGAGGGTAGCGAACAGCAGGTGGCGCATGCGGCGGTTTTGAAAAATTTTGGCCCCGGCAAGGTACGGCGACCGCTCAATTGGCGTTTGCCGAAAAATACCTGTCTGCCCATGCGAACCTTATTTTTTCTGTCATTATTCAGCCTGACCGCCTGTCAGGACACAGTCGAAAACACCGATTCGCCGCCGCTTGCCGTTCGGTACCCGACGGAGTTGCGCGAGCACCCGGACGAAAAAAGCCGGACGCTGTCGCACCTGCCCGTGGGCACGGTGCTGACCGACCGCGGTGAAACGAGCCGTTTCCTGGCCGCCGTTTTTCTGGAAAACAGCCTGAACCGCGAACCATGGTTGCGCGTGCAGGCGCCCGGCGGGCAAACGGGCTGGGTGTTTGCGGGCACCGTGGAGCCGAGGCTCCGGGAAGCCGAGGCCCGGCGGCGCTGGCTGCACAAAAAACGCACGCAGGCGCTGTTCGGCGCGGCGGTCTCCGGCAGGCTGTGGAACTGGGCCACCACCCCGCTCCCAGCCACCGACACGGCGTTTGCCCGCCACCTGCGCACGGGTCTGCGCCTGCGCGACACCCTCGACCGGGCGCTCGCACACGCGGTCAGCCGGGATGCCGAACAGCTGCCCGCCGACCTGTCGTGGCTTCGCGAGCCGATGCGTTATTTTTGGATTCAGGACAGGCTGAGCCTCGATTTTCGCCTTGTGGCCCATGCCGCTGCCCGCACTTCCGGCCCGCAAGACGACCAGTTTGCCGCCGTCGGTCTCGCTGCATTCCCGCTCGACAGCATCGAATCGCCCCTGCCTGCCTGGGTTTTTCCGCTGAGCGTGGAGGAAAGTTGCAGCAACCTTGGCGCTGGCCAGCACGCGATCCTGTTGGAAAAGATCGAATCGGCCCTGCGGGCGGGCGGCCTGTTTCGCCCCGAATTGCTGCGCATGAAAGACCAAATTTTGGCCGACATCCTCGACAATTCGCGTGCGTACTGGCAACCGAGGGACAAGATTCTGGCCGAACTGGATGGGATTCTGGCCGCACGGTTTGCCTGTTTGACCGACCGCGACCACTTGGCGCTGATGGGTCGGCGGGTCATGTTGATGTGGGCAGGAGCGAATGGGGTGCGGGTAAATGTTCGGGCTGGCCGGTGACGTTTGGTAAAGAAAAACACCAAGCGCGGCGGAAAAACGGAATTGACAAAGGGCGTTCCTTGAAAAATTGGTACTGCCTGTCCCTTCGTTGCACTTTGAAATGCTCCAATACAGCGGGATGATTGGCTTGCAAGTCAAATTTGATGTTTTGCGCCACAAACTTCATCAACCGTAGTTGCGTATGCGAGAGGTTGTGTTCCCCTTGCATTTGCCACACCCAGTGGAAATGGTTGGGCATAATAACGAATGCGTAAATCCAGGCGCTTTGTTCTTTGGCCAAAAACTCGAAGGAGTCGGTGATGATTTTCTTGTACTTGTCCGGCTTAAGCAGATGTTTCCAGTCTTTTACTGTTGCTGTGGTAAAATACAAGTCAGAATATCGGGAGGGCAAGTTGCCGGGGTACATACGGAGACGGTTTTGTTCACAAAAGTACATCGGCGGGCGAAAATATTCATCCCCGCCGCTTGACCGCCCTGCTTGGTGTTTTCACCAAGCAGTACCACGGGCGGTTTCGCAATGCCCGCGCGACAGCGCTTGGTGAAAACACCAAGCGCGGCGGTAGCGCGGCGGTAGCGCGGCGGTAGCAGACACCGCCCGGAGGCGAAGCTATTATCGCGCGAGCGCTTGGTGAAAACACCAAGCGCGGCGGCAGCGCGGCGGAAATTTGCAGCCGTAGCCGGGTGCCTACGGCGAAAATTTCAACGCAGCATGAAGCAAAATTCGCCGCTTGCAGCCCGGCGACTGAAATTTAAACACGCTCTAATTTGCGAGATACCGGCAGCACACCCAAATCACACCAAGTATTTTGCGTGCATTTTTTTGGGGCACCGTACCTTCGCCGCCCCTCATCATTCTTGCAAATCAATCGGATAACCTCCCATGCTCACGGACATCGAAATCGCCCAGCAAGCCACCCCGAAACGCATCATTCCGCTCGCCGCTGAAATACTCGGCATCCCCGACGAAGCCCTTGAGCCGTATGGGCACTACAAGGCCAAGATCGCGCTCGATTATTTGGACAACCTGCCCAAACGCCCTGGCAGCAAACTCATCCTCGTCACCGCCGTAAGCCCTACACCGGCGGGCGAGGGCAAAACCACCACCACGGTCGGCCTCGGCGACGCATTGAGCCGGATCGGCAAAAAAACGATCATCTGCCTGCGCGAACCGAGCCTTGGCCCCGTATTCGGCATGAAAGGCGGCGCGGCTGGCGGCGGCTACGCCCAGGTGATCCCGATGGAGGACATCAACCTGCACTTCACGGGCGACTTCAATGCCATCGCTCTGGCCAACAACCTGCTGGCCGCCCTGCTCGACAACCACATTCACCAGGGAAACGCGCTGGGCATTGACGTGCGCCGCGTGACCTGGAAACGTGTGGTGGACATGAACGACCGCGCCCTGCGGGAAGTCGTTGTTTCCCTCGGCGGCCATGCCAACGGCTACCCCCGGCAGGACGGGTTCGACATCGTGGTAGCTTCCGAGGTGATGGCTATTTTTTGCCTCGCCACCTCGCTTTCCGACCTGAAGGAGCGCCTCGGCAACATCGTTGTCGGGTACACCGCCGACCGTCGCCCCGTACACGCCCGCGACCTGAACGCGCACGGTGCCATGACGGTGCTGCTGAAAGACGCGATCAAGCCCAACCTGGTCCAGACCCTGGAACATACCCCGGCCTTCATCCACGGTGGGCCATTCGCCAACATCGCGCACGGCTGCAACTCCGTGACAGCCACCCAAAGCGCTCTGAAATTGGCCGACTATGTGGTGACGGAAGCAGGTTTTGGTGCCGACCTCGGCGCTGAAAAATTCATTGACATCAAATGCCGCAAGGCTGGCTTGCGCCCCGACGCAGTAGTACTCGTGGCTACACTTCGGGCGCTGAAATACCACGGTGGCGTGGATGTCAAGGAACTCAACCATGAAAACCTCGAAGCGCTCGAAAAAGGGATTGTCAACATCGAGCGTCACGTTCGGAATATCCGGGAACACTACGGCCTGCCCTGTGTGGTTGGTATCAATAATTTCACGTTCGACACGGCGGCAGAGATCAAACTTTTGCAAGAAAAACTGGCCCCGTACGGCGTGCCTGTTGTCGTGTCGCGCCACTGGGCAGAGGGTGGTAAGGGGGCCGAAGAACTGGCCCGTACCGTGGTGGATACTATTGAAAATACCGAAAACAACTTCAAGTTCCTGTACGAGGACAACCTGCCCTTGTGGGAAAAAATGAAAACCATAGCAACAAAAATCTATGGTGCGGCCGACATCAGCGCTGACGCGGCTGTGAAAAGTCAGATCAAAAAATTAGAGGAAAGCGGCTACGGGCACTACCCGGTGTGTGTGGCCAAAACGCAGTACTCGTTTTCCACCGACCCGAAAAAAATCGGTGCGCCGAGCGGGCACATCGTCAACATTCGTGAGGTGCGACTTTCGGCGGGGGCTGAGTTTGTCGTCATGGTTTGCGGCGACATCATGACCATGCCCGGGCTGCCCAAGGTGCCGTCGGCAGAAAAAATAGATGTGGATGCGAACGGGAAGGTGGTCGGGTTGTTTTGATTTTTTATCTCTGAAATATTCCTCCGATGCTCACACGCGATGTACTCTGGAAAGGTATCATCGAAGACCTGTTTGATGATTTTTTGGCCTTCTTTTTCCGTAATGATGTTGAACAAATTGATTTCCAACGGGGGTTTGAATTTTTGGACAAGGAGTTGGCCGAGTTGTTCCCAGAGTCGGAGAACACCCGCCGTTATGCCGACAAGTTGGTCAAAGTTTGGTTGCTAAACGGTGAAGAACACTGGTTTTTGGTGCATGTCGAGGTGCAGGGTTACCATGACAAGAGTTTTCCCAAACGGATGTTTACCTATTTCTACCGGATATTTGATCGCCATCAGCGGCCCGTCACCGCCGTTGCGATTTTGACCGACACGTCGAAGAAATGGAAGCCCCAATCGTACCGGTACGCATTCATGGGCACGTCCTTGACCTACAAGTTCAACACGTATAAGCTCTCTGAGGTGCCAAAAGCGAGCTTGGAAAACGACCCGAATGTTTTTGCCATCGTGATGGAAACTGCCTTGGAGTCATTGAAAAAAAAGTCTGACGATGAGTTGCTAGAAATCAAGGTCAGTTTAGTCAGAAATCTGCTGGATCGTGGTGTGCCGCAGCAAAAAATTCGACACTTACTCGGCTTCATCAAATTTTACACACAATTTGCAAACCCGGAAACTACCCGTAATTTTGAGGAAAAAATTCAGTCGTTTACACAAAAACAAAAGGCAATGGGCATAATCGAATCCATACAAGAGGCCTCCAAAAAACAAGGCATTGAAATTGGCCTAAAAGAGGGCATCGAAAAAGGTATCGAGAAGGGTATTGAGAAGGGTATTGAAAAAGGCATTGAGAAGGGTATTGAAAAAGGTGCCTTACAAACCAAAATCGAACACATCCGCCGAATGCTGCTCCGTGGTTTTGACAAATCAGCGATCCAAGAAGTCTTGGAGGCTCCATTAGAACTAATCGAACAAGTCGAACGAGAAATGCGAGCGAACAGTGAACTGAAGTGATCAGAGGTTTGGATTATTGATACCTTCGCCCCTCGTTTTTCAAAAACAATACCATGAGCAACGAGAACCTGCACAGCAGTGAGGCAGAACACCTGAATTTCATCGAAGAAATCATTGAAGAAGACCTCCGCACGGGCCGCCGTACTTCGGTCCAAACCCGCTTCCCGCCCGAACCCAACGGCTACCTGCACATCGGCCACTCCAAGGCCATTTGCCTGAATTTCGGCTTAGCCGAAAAGTATGGTGGCAAGTGCAACCTCCGCTATGACGACACCAACCCCACCAAAGAGGAACAGGAATACGTGGACAGCATCCTCGCCGACGTGCGCTGGTTAGGCTTCGAACCTGCCAAGGTGCTGTACGCTTCCGATTATTTCCAGCAACTGTACGAATGGGCTGTGGTGCTCATTCAAAAAGGCCTGGCCTACGTGGATTTTTCCACACCGGAGGAGATTGCCTCCCAAAAAGGCTCGCCCACGGTGCCCGGCTCGCCCAACCGATACCGCGATGCCTCGCCGGAGGAAAACCTCGCTCATTTCGGGCGCATGAAAAACGGCGAGTACCCCGACGGCCACTGCGTGCTCCGCGCCAAAATTGACCTCGCCGCACCCAACATGCACTTGCGCGACCCGTACCTGTACCGAATCAAGCACGCCCACCACCACCGTACAGGCGATACATGGTGCATCTATCCGATGTACGACTGGGCACACGGGCAGTCAGACAGCATCGAGCAAATAACTCACTCCGTTTGCACGCTGGAATTTATCCCACACCGGGCCTTGTACGACTGGTGCATCGAAAATCTGGGCATTTTCCCCTCCAAACAATACGAATTTGCGCGGCTGAACCTGAGCTACACTGTGATGAGCAAACGTAAATTGCTCCAATTGGTCAACGACGGTTTTGTGCGCGGCTGGGACGACCCGCGGATGCCCACGATCAGCGCCCTGCGCCGGCGCGGGTTTACCCCTGGGAGCATCCGCGAATTTGCCAAACGAGTAGGCGTGGCAAAACGGGAAAACATCATTGACGTAGGCCTGTTGGAGTTTTTTGTGCGCGAAGACCTCAACAAACATGCCCACCGCCGCTTCGCCGTGCTGAAGCCGCTGAAAATGGTTTTGACCAACTTCCCTGAAGACCAAGTGGACTGGTTAGAGACCGAAAACAACCCGGAAGACCCCGGTGCCGGAAACCGCCAACTGGCCTTTTCCCGCGAACTGTACATCGAACAGGACGACTTCATGGAAAACCCGCCGCCAAAGTACTTCCGGCTGTACCCGGGCGGGATGGTGCGCCTCAAGTCGGCCTACATCATCGAATGCACGGGAACGGTGAAAGATGCCGAGGGCAATGTGGTGGAAATCCATTGCAAATACGTCCCGGAAAGCCGCTCCGGCCAGGACACCAGCGGCCTTAAAGTAAAAGGTGTCATCCACTGGCTTTCGGCAGCGCACGCCAAAAAAGCCGAAGTTCGGCTGTACGACCGCCTTTTTCAGGTCGAAGACCCGGCAGCGGAGGAGGATTTCAAAAAAGCCATCAACCCGAACTCGTTGGAAATTGTCGAAAAAGCCCTCGTGGAGCCAGCCCTTTTGGAAACCGGTGCGGGGGACCACTTCCAATTTACCCGCCTCGGCTATTTCTGTACCGACCCGGACAGTGTGCCCGACAAACCGGTGTTCAACCGAACAGTCACGCTCAAAGACACTTGGGCAAAAGAGGCGCAAAAACAAAACTGAATCTTCAAACGCACGCATCGTTGAATTTGCCAAATATTGCCAATGTGGCACTTATTGGGCAGGCCCCTGCAACGCCACCCGGCAATGCCCATACCTTTGTGGTTCGATTCTTTAATTAAACAAACACAACAACATGACACGACTGCTTACCAAAAGCCTCACCCTGCTCGCCCTGCTGCTTGGCACAATGGCACAAGCACAAACCCCCTTCTGGAGCGAAACCTTTACTTCTGGCGTTCCTGCCGGTTGGACAAACGTGGATGCCTCTGGCCAAGGTATTAACTGGCAATGGTGCCCATCACCTACCCCTACGCCCGCTTGTGCGCCCGTGTTTGGTGGCCAACAACCTTTCCTGGCTACTACCGCCGGCACTGGTTTTGTACACGTTGACTCCGATGCAGGCTTGTCAGCACCCTTGCCCCAAAATCATGTCAGCCGACTGACCACCACGGCGATCAACTGCACGGGCAAAAACAATGTGTTTTTACAGTTCCAGTCCCACATTGGCACATTCGAGGTTCCGCTCGATTCCACCGCCGTCGTGCGTGTAAGCACCAACCTGAGTACCTGGACCACATTTTACCCTTTCGCGGCATTTACCAGTACCAACTTCTTTTCTCCCAATCCGCACTATTCCGTAGTGAACATTTCCTCTGTTGCTGCCAACCAGCCAACCGTATACATCCAATGGCAATGGACGGCAAACTACGAGTATATGTGGGATTTGGACGACGTAGGGCTGTTTGAGCAAAGTGTCCTCCCAGCGCACGACCTCGCGATCAGCGACTTTTTCTACCCGGCATCCAGCTTTGCCCAACCCGCCTCGCAAATCGCAACCGACACGTTTGCCTTCGGGGCCTGGTTGTCTAACCTGGGTTCCAAGGAACAGACCAAAGTAGTCCTTCGTGTTGGTCTTCTTACCAATGCCAATGTGGAATTCTGGGCTGACAGCCTTCTGATTCCGAACATCGGGATTGGCGTAGTTGATTCGTTCTTCGAACTGCCCAACCGCTATGCACCCGCACTGCCCGTCGGCACCTATTTCATGCGCTATACCCTCCGGGCAGACTCCGTGGATGCCCGCCCAGCCGACAACACTGGCTTGGATCCGTTTTTGGTGACTGACAATATTTTTTCGAAAGAAGCCCAGGTACAAACGGCCTACCGCCCGCAAACCCTCGGCAACGGATGGTATGTCGGCAATCTGTACCAGATGAGCGCGGGAAGTCTCGACAATTATGTGGCCACCCGGGCGCGTTTCACTTATACCAGCGATACGCCCGAAATACCCATCAAAGACGTGGAAGCCGACGTTTACCTCTTCCGGGTAAAAGATGGGGTTAACCTCAGCACATCGAGCTTTGACCGCACAAAATTCTTTTCCTCCAGCCTCGACTGGGTCGGCTTGGCCCATCACTCGGCACCCGACACGATGTCAGCCGGTATCATGCAGGAGGTACAACTGTTGGATGTCGTCTCGGGCTTTAATAATGTCGCTTTGGACAAAGGTGCCCGTTACCTGATCGCCGTTGGCTACTCTGGGAACAGTAAATTTGTTTACCATGCCTTCAACGAAGACATAAGCATGTTCTTCCCCTCCACGTTCACGTTCTCCGACCAATGGTTCCCCAACGGTTTTGGTGTGGAAGTGAACGCGGTGCTGCGTTTGTTTATCGCACTTGCCACGACTACCGACAATACACCACTCCCGGAAACCAGCATGCGGATAATGCCCAACCCGGTGCAAGATGCCGTCAACTTGGCCGTCAATTTTGACAAACCAACCAATGCCACCATCACTATTGCCGACCTGACGGGCCGTGTGATCGTGGTGCAGGACCGCGAGGGCCTGACCGGCGAAACGCTGTCGTACCCGGTTTCGCAACTGGCCGCTGGCACTTACTTGGCTCGCATCGCCACTGCCGAGGGCACGCTGACGAAGAAGTTCGTTAAACTGTAAATTTAAAAACAGCGGCCCGTCATCCTGTGA
>JBEBHD010000007.1:0-48172 GCA_040080915.1 Saprospiraceae bacterium | reverse complement strand
GTCTCTGACTGGCGAGTACTACGCGTGCAAAGCAAAACAAGTCAGAGACTTGCAAACGCTACGCATCGCGTCCCAGACGCTCGCGAGCAAAGTGCCATGCCTGCTGGGTGCCAGCGCCCACCGACAGCCGTTCATCCTCAGTGCAACAACCGCAGCGCCGCCTTGATCAA
Source organism: Saprospiraceae bacterium (assembly GCA_040080915.1). Lineage (GTDB taxonomy): Bacteria > Bacteroidota > Bacteroidia > Chitinophagales > Saprospiraceae > M3007. The sequence goes on along the minus strand of JBEBHD010000007.1, from coordinate 48,002 downwards.
ATCCTCCACTTTCACGGCACCCGGCTGTTCCTTGAACACCTGATTCAGTGCCTTTTGCCCGGCTATGCGGTTGATCCCCAAGGCCATGAGGCCATTCAGGGCTTCGTCTCTGGCAACGTTGTCGGCCCCAGCTGGGCGCAAGTGTTCGGCAACATAAAAAAGCGACGTGGCTCGCGAGCGTCTGTGACGCGATGCGTGGTGTCGGCCAGTCTCTGACTGGCGAGTACTACGCGTGCAAAGCAAAACAAGTCAGAGACTTGCAAACGCTATGCATCGCGTCACAGACGCTCGCAAGCAAAGTGCCATGCCTGCTTGGCGTAAGTGCCCACCGACAGCCGTTCATCCTCAGTGCAACAACCGCAGCGCCGCCTTGATCAAATCCTCCACTTTCACGGCACCTGGCTGCTCCTTGAACACCTGATTCAGTGCCTTTTGCCCGGCTATGCGGTTGATCCCCAAGGCCATGAGGGCATTCAGGGCTTCATCTCTTGCAATGTTGTCGGTCATGGGCAGTAACACCGGACCATCAGGCGATTCCTTGGCGAGACGATTTTTTAGGTCGAGAATAATCTGTTTGGAGGCTTTCGGGCCGATACCCTTGGCGCGTTGCAGCACATGCGCCTGCTCGCCGATAATGGCCGAACGAATCTCATCCACAGACATAGCCGACAACAGCAACAGTGCCGAGGTAGGGCCGACACCGGTCACACTGATGAGCTGCACAAACATATTTCGTTCGACCTGAGTGGAAAAACCGTAGAGCGCCTGCGCGTCCTCGGTGACGTGGAAATGGGTGTACACCGTAGCGCTCTCTTTGCCCTCCAACGCGGTGTAAGTGCTCAGCGGGATACTCAGGTAATAGCCCACACCGCCGACCTCAAGGGTGAGATTGGACGCAGAACGGAAGGTAATGATGCCCTTGAGGTACGCGTACATGGCAAAGAGTAGTTGAAGGGTTACATGATTCGGGTGCCGTTGGGTATCACAGCCCCTTTTTTCACCACCACGATGCCGTCGCGGATACAGTACGCCTCGGCATCGGTGTCGGGCAGGTGGTCGCCGCCTTTGATAATCACGTTGTTGCCGATACAGCAGTCTTTGTCGAGGATGGCGTGCTCGATGTGGCAGTTCGCCCCTACGCCCTTCGGAATCTGGTCGGGATTTAGGGCTATTTCCTGCAAGGTCTGGTAGTGATCGTTGCCCATGACAATGGCTTCTTTGATAACGGTATTTTCACCGATACGGGAACGAATGCCGATTATAGCGCTGTCAATCAAATCGGCATGGATGATGGAGCCTTCGGCGATGAGGGCGCGGTTGACCCTGGTGCCGCCGTGAAATTTGGCCGGAGGCAGCATACGCCCGCGGGTGTAGATCATACGGCGGTTGTCGAACAGGTTGAAGGACGGGATGTGGTCGGTCAATTCGATATTGGCCTCGAAAAACGAGCGGATGGTGCCAATGTCGGTCCAATACCCGTCGTACTGATAGCCAGCCACTTTGCGCCCGCTGTTGATGGCAGCGGGTATGATCTCTTTGCCAAAATCCGTGGCATCGGGATGTTGGTCGAACAAATCACTCAGTGCTTTGCGGTTGAAAATGTAGATGCCCATGGAGGCCATGTACACGCGCCCGCGTTTTTGGTGCATAGAACTGACTTCGCTCACCCAGTCGGGCAGCAGATCGGACTTGGGTTTTTCTACAAACCGCGGGATGTACCCCTGCTCGTCTACTTTCATTATTCCAAAACCCGTGGCATCGCGGGCCGTGACCGGCAGGCAGGCAATGGTCAGATCCGCCTGGCGCTCAATATGGTTGAGCACCATTTCCTCGAAATCCATGTGGTAGAGTTGGTCGCCCGACAGAATGAGCACATAATCAAAGTCCTGCCGTTCGTAGTGCTGTCGGCTCTGGCGCACGGCATCGGCAGTGCCCTGAAACCAGGTGTCGTTGCCGGGGGTCTGTTCGGCAGCCAGAATATCCACGAATCCGTGGGTAAAATGGTCGAAGTTGTACGCGTTTTTGATGTGGGCGTTCAGGGAGGCGGAATTGTACTGCGTGAGCACAAACATGCGCTTCACGCCGGAGTTGATGCAGTTGGAAATCGGTATGTCAATGAGGCGGTACTTGCCGCCGATGGGCACGGCGGGCTTGGATCGTTTTTCTGTCAGAGGGAAAAGGCGGGAGCCGGCACCACCGCCGAGGATGAGGCAGATCATTTTTATCATAGCGAACCTGTTTGTCGGGCGCTAATGTAGGGTTACGTTCCTGACAGGTACACACTTTTCTTTGAAAAAGCACTTGTTTTGCGGGACAAAGCCACCTGCCCATGCACCCGGTCACTATTTTTTCGCTTGCTCTATTTTGTGTTTTTCGGGCTGCCGCCCAAACACCCGTCATTTGGCTGCCTGCACGGCCCGCACCTGCCGAGGTCCGCGCCGCCGAAGTGCTGCACCATTATTTAAAAAAAATAACTGTGCAGCGGGCGGCAGTTATCGAAACAGCCAGCACTGTAGCAGGCAAATGGGTGCCGGGGCAGCCGCTCATCGTAATAGGCCAACACCACGCCCTGGCTTCGCTCGGTTTGGAAAAAACGCCCGCTTTGCCCGACGATGCCTACTTTTTGCAAGGCAAAAACAATGTGTTCCACATCGCGGGCGGCGGCGATATGGGCGCGGAGTACGGCGTGTACGACCTGCTCGAGCGCCTGGGCTGCCGCAAGTACAGTCCGAGCGACTCACTGTTGCCGCTGTTGAACCAGTTGGAACTGCCAACGCTTCCACCCACCGTGCAAAAACCGGCTTTTCCGTACCGCGAGTTGCATTACCAACCGGCCTTCGACGAGGCCTGGGCACGCTGGCACCGCCTGAAAACCCGCCGCGACAAGGAGCAGGAATGGGGCCTGTTCGTCCACACCTTTCACATCCTGTGTCCCGCTGAAAAATACTTCGCCGAACACCCGGAATACTTCGCCTGGAATGGGGCGCAACGCTCGTCGGGCCAGTTGTGCCTGAGCAACGACACCGTGCGCCAGATCGTGGTGGCCACCCTTCGGGAAAAAATGCGGGCAAAACCCGGAGCCAAATATTGGTCGGTCAGTCAGGACGATAACTACGATTCCTGCAAATGCCCGCGCTGCGCCGCTTCCGATGCCCGGTATGGCAGTCCGGCCGGCACGCTGCTGGCTTTCGTGAATGCCGTGGCCGCCGAGTTTCCCGACAAAACTATCAGCACCCTCGCTTACCAATACACCCGCCGGGCACCCAAGGGTATTCGGCCCGCACCCAACGTCAGCATTTGCCTGTGCAGCATCGAGTGCGACCGGGGGCAGCCCATCACCGAGGGCTGCCGCGACTTCGCCCGCGACGTGGAAGAATGGGCCAGCCTTACCGACAACCTCATGATCTGGGACTATGTGGTGCAGTTTCGCAACTATGTCAGCCCGTTTCCCAACTGGCACACCCTGCAACCCAATATCCGCCTTTTCAAAAAAAACGGCGCCCGGATGCTGTTCGAGCAAGGTTCAGGTGGCGACCGCTCCGAGTTTTCGGATATGCGGGCCTACCTGCTGGCCAAACTTATATGGAACCCCGAGGCCGATATGGATTCCATCCTGACCGACTTCGGCAAGGGCTACTACGGCAGTGCCCAACCGGCTGTGTGGCGTTACATTCACGAACTGACTACCAACCTTCAAGCCACCGGAAACCACTTGTGGATATACGATGTGCCGCAAAACGAACGCTTCCTGAACGACAGCCTGCTGCGCCAGCACTACCTGAGTCTGCGCCATGCCGAAACCCTGCTGAACGGCGACACCGCGCGTCAACGCCACTTGCTGGCAGCCTGGCTGCCCATTCGTTTTGCCCTCGCCGAACGCGCAAAGGTGGACAGTCTCTCGCTCGCGGAAATCCTCGCCGACCCGCCCGACCAGTACCTGCGCGGCTTGCAGCTGTTCGTGGACGGGTGCAAAGCCGCTGGTTTCAATAACCTGCACGAAAACCGGTACTCGCCGGAAGCGTACATGGCGGATTTTACGGCGTTTTTGGAAAAACAGCGCACCGCCGCTCAAGGCCGGGGGCATGCGCCCCGTCTGGCCAAGCCCGCCTCCGCTACCTACGCCAAGGGTGATCCGAACGAACTGACCAATCGCCGGGTAGGTGAATTGGATTATCGCTACAACTGGCTTGGCTTTCAGGGCAATGATCTGGTGGCGACCGTGCGGGTGCAGGGCGATTCCTGCTCTGGCATCAGCGCCTCATTTTTGCAAGACCAGCAGTCGTGGGTGTTTTTTCCAAAAGAAGTCATGTTCGAGGTTTCCACAGACGGCGTGCATTTCCGGCAGGTACATACCGAAAAAAGCGAGATTGTGCCCGACGGGAAAAAAGCGGTGAAAACCGTGGAGGTGGTTCTTTCGGCGGTACAGCGAGTCAAGTTTGTGCGCGTTACCGCCGTGAACATGGGTACTTGCCCGGCCTGGCACAGCTGCAACGGAAATCCGTGCTGGATTTTTTCGGATGAAGTTGTTGTGCGGTGATGAAATTTACATTTCCACAAATTTAGTCTCGGCACGTAAAGCCATTTGCCTGCCCGCTTGCATACGCCGGCGCGCTGCTCGCGGTAGTTTGTTTTTTTCAACACAAAATGGCGGAGCTGGCACCCCACTATGACTGAGGTAGCCAGCTGGCGGTGGCGGTCACCAATATCCCCCCTCCCCGCCCAAAAAACGGTACGCTTTTCGCATAGCACCTTCCAAACAAACTATGGTGTAAAACAATGCTGCGTACCTTCCTTCTTTTTGGCCTCATCCTCCTGCTCGGCACGCTGGCGCTGCGCTGTACATCCGACGACGGCAAGCCTCGCGTCCTGATCTTTAACAAATCCGAATTTTACGTCCACGAGTGCATGCCCGCCGCCGTGGAGGCCCTGCAAAAAATTTGCGCTGACAAGGGCTGGCACGCCGACGTGACCGAGGACAACTACGAATTTACCGAAGAAAACCTCAGCCGCTATGCGGCAGTGGTGTTTCTCAACACTGCGGGCGATGTGCTCAACCCCACGCAGGAAATCGAGTTCGAACGCTACATCCAGGCTGGTGGCGGGTTCGTGGGCGTACACACCGCCATTGACACCGAACACAATTGGCCCTGGTATGGAAAACTCGTCGGTGGCCGCTTCGATGGCCTCACCGATGTGCAACCTGCTACCGTTCAGGTCACCGACCCCGAGCACCCCGCCACTAAGCACCTCGAACCCGTTTGGCAACGGGCCGACGAGTGGTTCAACCTCACCAACCTCAGCCCCGATCTGCATCTGCTGCTCAACCTCGACGAAGCTACCTGCTCTGGCGGCAAGATGGGGCCATCCCATCCCGTGGCCTGGTACCACGAGTACGACGGCGGGCGCGCGTTTTTCACGGCCATGGGCCACCCCGTGGCGGCGTACGCCGAACCGGCGTTTCTCCAGCATTTGGCCGGAGGCTTGCAATACGCCGTGGGCGATGCCAAGCCCGTTCAATTTCAGAAACACCGCCCGATGGCCCAAACTACGTCGGGCACCGGTTTCGTAAAAACATCCGTGGTGTGCGACCTGAACGAACCTATGGGCATGGGTCAGTTGCCCGACGGGAAAATCCTGTTCATCGAGCGCCGCGGCACCATGAAACTGTACGACCCCACGAGCAGTAGCGCCCGCATCGTGGCCGAGTTTGAGGTGTACCACCAAAACGAGGAGGGCCTGATCGGCATGGCCATTGACCCGAAATGGGCGGACAATCACTGGGTTTACCTCTACTATTCCCCCGAAGGCAAAACAGGAGCCATTCGGCTCGCCCGGTTTGTTTTCCAAAACGACTCGTTGTACCGAGGCTCCGAGTTGGTGCTGTTTGAGGTGCCTACTGACCGCAGCGTACACAATTACCACGCCGGTGGCGGCTTGCGCTTCGATGCCACGGGCAACCTGTACATTGCCGCAGGCGACAATACCGACCACTACGACGACGGCTACTCGTCCACCGACGAGCGACCCGACAAAAGCCAGTACGACTCCCAAAAATCAGCCTCCAACTCCATGGACCTGCGCGGCAAAATCCTGCGTATCAAGCCCCTGCCCGATGGCTCGTACCTGTGCCCGGCAGGGAACTTGTTTGCCGAAAAAGAAATCCGTGTCTTGCCCGGCGGCCAGCACCTCACGACTGACCCGGCGCTGGAGGGCATCGCCTACCCGGCACGCGGGTCGCGCCCGGTCAGCATCGCCGCTGATTACCCCCAGCGGGCCAACGTGTGGTGGGGCCGCGGCCGGCCCGAAATTTTCGTGATGGGCTGTCGCAATCCGTTCCGTCTCGACTTCGACAACCGGCGCGGCCTACTCATCTGGGGTGAACCCGGCCCCGATGCGGGCGTGCCCGACAGCACCCGCGGCCCCGAAGGCTACGACGAAATCAATATCGCCCGCACTGCCGGTTTTTACGGCTGGCCGTACTGCGTCGGGCCGAACCTGCCCTACCGCGAGTACAATTTTGAGACCGGTACGCCTGGCCCGTGGTTCGACCCCGAGCGGCCCTACAACGACTCGCCGCACAATACCGGCGACCGCCACCTGCCGCCCGCCCGCAAGCCGACGATCTGGTACCCGTTCAAAAGTTCGAAGGAATTCCCCCTCGTGGCCAACGGAACCCGCTGCGCCATGACCGGCCCGGCGTACTACTGCGACCAGTACCCGCCCGAAACCCGTTTCCCGGATCGTTTCAATGGCAAAGTCATCATTTACGAGTGGATGCGCAACTGGATGAACGCCGTGGGCATTGACTCGCTCGACCAGTACACCGACATGCAGCCGCTGGCACCCAATGTGCGTTTGGCCCGCCCGATAGACATGTTTATTGACAAAAAAGGCTCGCTGTGGGTGCTGGAGTACGGCACCGAATGGTACGCCCAAAACCCCGATGCCTGCCTTAGCCGCATTGATTATGTGCGTGGCGACGGCGCTGCCGATGACGAAGTGGTGGAAACGCCGGCAGGCAATGCTCCGCCCGTTGTTCGCTGGGATTTCGGCGGCAAAAACCGCAGTTTTTACCAACCCGGCGACGTGGTGCGGTACGGCGTACAAGTCTCCGACACTGAAGATGGCACCCTCGCCGACGGCCGCATTTCGGCTGCCGATGTGCTGATGCATGTTGGTTACATGGAGTCGGGCGAAAGCCTGTCCCGGTTCATCCGACATATCAAGCCGAGGCCCCAGCCGTTCGAGCGCGGGAAAAAACTCGTGGACGGTTCCGATTGCCGCAGCTGCCATGCGGTGGACCGAAAAATCAACGGCCCGGCGTACCGGGATATCGCCCGGCGCTACAAAGACGACAAGGCTGCGCCGAAACGGTTGGCCGAAAAAATCATTAAAGGCGGCAAGGGTGTGTGGGGCGAGGTAGCCATGAGCGCCCACCCGCAACTTGCGCCCAAAGAGGTGGCCGATATGCTGCGTTGGATACTCGCCATCGGCGATCTCGAGGTGCCGAAAACGCAAGGCACCCACACCTTGAAACCACCTGCTGGCAAAGAACCCGGCACCTTTGTTTTCCATGCTGCTTACCGTGACCGGGGCGGCTCTGGCAAGGATGCCCATACGGGTAGCGAAACCATCACCTTGCGCCCGGCGAAACAGCAGGCCGAGCGGGCCGACAGCTTGTCCAGAAAGGCACCTGCCTACAAACGCCCGCTGAACAACGGAACGACCACCGTGGTGGAACTGAAAAGCACGGATTGCCTCGTTTTTAAAAATATTGACCTGCGCGGCATCGCCTCCATCACCCTGGCACTGGATGTGTCGGCTGACCGCAAACACACAGGCGGCGGCAAAATCGAACTGCGGCTGGGTGGGCCGGCAGGAAAATTAGCAGGCACAGTAGCCATTCCACCAGCGAGCGATGCAGGCGGGCTGGTGGCGGCAGAAATGAAACCAGACCGCTCCGCCTGGCCTGCCGACGGGGCGTTACAAGACCTGTTTTTTGTAGTAAAAAACGAGGCAGCGGGCGAAAAAGCGGTGGTTGGGGTGGATTGGTTGCGGGTGGGGTGGTAGTTTAAAAATCAAACTTGATCCCCTGCGCCAACGGCACCGTCTCCGAATAGTTGATGGTGTTCGTTTGCCGGCGCATGTACGCTTTCCAGGAGTCGGAGCCGGATTCGCGCCCGCCACCTGTTTCTTTTTCGCCGCCAAATGCCCCGCCGATCTCAGCGCCCGAGGTGCCGATGTTTACGTTGGCTATGCCACAATCGGAACCCGCTGCCGAAAGAAACCGCTCGGCTTCGCGCAGGTTGTTGGTCATGATGGCCGACGATAACCCCTGTGGCACGCCGTTTTGCAGCGCGATGGCCTCGTCGAGGGTTTTGTATTTCAGCAAATAGAGCACCGGTGCGAATGTCTCATGCTGCACGATGGCCCACTCGTTTTTTGCCTCGGCAATGCACGGTTTCACATAGCAGCCGCTTTCGTAGCCGGGGCCGCTGAGCACACCGCCTTCCACCACCATTTTGCCGCCGGATTTTTTTATTTCCGAAATAGCGTACAGGTAGTTTTCCACGGCCTGGGTGTCAATGAGCGGCCCGACGTGGTTGTTCGGGTCAAGCGGGTCACCGATGCGGAGCTGGGCGTAGGCACCGGCGAGGGCGGTCTTGGCCTGTTCGTACACGCTCTCGTGGATGATGAGGCGGCGGGTGCTGGTGCAGCGCTGGCCAGCGGTGCCCACGGCACCAAACACAGCGCCGGTCAGCACCACTTTCATATCGGCGGAAGGTGTGATGATGATGGCGTTGTTGCCGCCGAGTTCGAGCAGGCTGCGGCCGAGGCGCTCGGCTACCGTGCGGCCCACAATCTTGCCCATGCGCGTGCTGCCGGTGGCACTCACAAGTGGCACTCGGGTGTCTTTGGTCATGTATTCGCCCACTTTGTAGTCGCCGTTGACGATGCATGAAATTCCTTCAGGCAGATTGTTTGCCTTCAGCACTTTTTGGAACAGGTTCTGGCAGGCGATAGCGCAGAGGGGCGTCTTTTCGGACGGCTTCCATACGCAAACGTCGCCGCATACCCAGGCAATGCAGGCGTTCCAGGACCAAACGGCCACGGGAAAATTGAAGGCCGATATAATACCCACAATACCCATCGGGTGCCACTGCTCGTACATCCGGTGGCCGGGCCGCTCGCTGTGCATGGTGAGGCCATAAAGCTGACGCGACAGGCCGACGGCAAAATCGCAGATGTCAATCATCTCCTGTACTTCGCCAAATCCTTCCTGCAAACTTTTGCCCATTTCGTAGCTCACCAAGCGGCCCAACGGGTCCTTGTATTGGCGCAACACCTCACCATACTGGCGTACAATCTCGCCGCGTTTGGGTGCTGGCATCTCGCGCCAAAGGCGGAATGCTGTTTCGGCACTGGAAATGACCTGCTCGTACTGTTCGCGGGTGGTGACGGTAACCGAGCCGATGTGCTCGCCGTCCACGGGCGAGTGGCTGTGCAGGCTGCGGGCGCTACCGGTAAGGTGTTCCTGCCCGGTCCAGGTGCCGGGGTTTTTGGTTTTCAGGCCGAGTTTGCGGAGGAAGTCTTTTTGCATGATGGAAAAGGTTAGCAAGATGTATGGTGGTTGGCCGGGCGCTACTTCAGTTCAACCGATGATTCGAGAAATTGCGAATTTGTGAAATAGATGGAGTACTGGTGCTGGAGGACTTCCTTTGGGGGAGATGAAAGATCGCGCAGTCGTATGCCCAACGTCAACGTGTTGTTTTTCAAGTCAATAAAATGGGGTACGACGAAAACGCGGTATGCCTTTTTGTACGATCTGTCGTTGATATCCTGATACGTGAGCGTGCAGGTCAGATCCTGATACCGGGTGACCAAAAGTTCTGTTAAGCCTGTGAGTTGTTGTTTATTGGAAAGGTTGGGGTTTTCCTTGGCTCGCAAAAACAGGTTGGTCCAAAGCCGAACAAAGTTGAGCGGAAACGAAGTAAGGGTAGGTTCTTTTTCCGAGTTGTTCGGAAGGCAGAAATCCAGATTTTCAGAGAGCGATTCTTTCAACATGCAGTTCATGAAAACTATGGCATTGAGAGCATCGTGGTATTTAGCCTTCGTTACAATCCGTTCGTTGCCCAGTTGGACCGTGTCATCAAGTCGGTGGGGGTCGTAGTCCCAGCTGATTCGAATATCTTTTGCCGCGCCAAGGCCAAGATTGGTTATGCGCAGAGCAAGCGTTTTGTGTGTGGAGTCCAGGCCCATGAGCAGAGTCACGTCCTCGCATTGGCGGATCGTATCCTGGTACAATACCTGAAAAACGCCCTGGGCTGGCGACAGTACCAGATCGGGTTGGTAGGTGCGCTCGTTTTGCCGGATCAGGATGAAGAGGGTGATCACCGAAATAAAAGAGGCCACGATGGTGGCAAAATTTCGGATTAGGCTGGCCCAATCGGCTGTTTTTCTGAACGCCGAGCGTTTCTTTTTTTTGCCGGTTTCTGCTTCTTGTTCCATATCGGTCAAAATTCAGCACTACCGGGGTAGCGCGGGAAAGCGATCACGTCACGGATGTTGCTCATGCCGGTTATGAATAACACCAATCGCTCAAAACCAAGGCCGAAGCCCGCGTGCGGACAGGAGCCAAACCGGCGTGTGTCCAGGTACCAGTACAATTCCTCTTCAGGGATGTGCATGGCGTGCATTTTTTGGCGCAGCACTTCGTAACGCTCCTCGCGCTGCGAACCACCTACGATTTCGCCGATGCCGGGGAAAAGGATGTCCATGGCCGACACGGTTTCGCGGCCCGGTTCGCAGCCCTCGTCCAGGCGCATGTAAAACGCCTTGATGGCTGCCGGGTAGTTCGTCAGGATGACCGGTTTTTGGAAGTGTTTTTCCACCAAATAGCGCTCGTGTTCGCTCTGCAAGTCGGCTCCCCAGGCCTCGATTGGATACTGGAACTTGCCTTTTTTGTTTGGTGTGGAGTTTTTCAGGATGTCAATTGCTTCGGTGTAGGTCAGTCGCTGGAACTGGTTTTCCACCACGAAACGCAGTTTGTCCGTGAGGTTCATGGGAGAGCGCTGGTCTTGGGGCTTGGCCTTTTCCTCCTCCACCAAGCGCTCTTCGAGGATTTTCAGGTCTTCGGCGCAGTGCTCCAGAGCATACCGGCAAACATACTGGAGCATGGCCTCGGCCAGGTCCATGTTGTCAGTCAGGTCGGCAAAGGCAACCTCTGGTTCGATCATCCAAAACTCGGCCAAGTGGCGTGTGGTGTTGGAGTTTTCTGCGCGGAACGTGGGACCAAAGGTGTAAATGTCGCCGAGCGCCAAGGCACCGAGCTCGCCTTCCAACTGCCCGGAAACGGTCAGGTTGGTTGGGCGTTTGAAAAAATCCTGTGTGAAATCAATATCGCCGTTTTCGGTGCGTGGTATGTTTTCCAACGGCAGCGTGGTCACGCGGAACATTTCCCCGGCACCCTCGGCATCGCTGGCTGTGACGATGGGTGTGTGCAGGTAGAAAAAGCCGCGGTCATTGAAAAACTTGTGGACAGCAAAGGCCAATGCGTGCCGCACCCGGAACACTGCTGCAAACGTATTGGTGCGAAAGCGCAGGTGGGCATGCTCGCGCAAAAATTCAAGCGATTGTTTTTTTGGCTGGAGCGGGAACTGTTCCGGGTCGCAGTCGCCGAAGACCGTGATTTCCGCAGCCTTGAGCTCCACGCGCTGGCCCTTGCCCTGGCTTTCCACGAGCAGGCCACGGGCACCAATGGCGGCCCCGAATTTGATGCGCTCGACGAGTGCCGGGTCGGTATTTTCAAAATCAAGCACCACCTGCAGGTTGGCGGCACAGGAGCCGTCGTTGAGGGCGATGAACTGGTTGTTGCGGAAGGCCTTCACCCAGCCTTTGACCAAGGCTTCGGTGTTTACGGGTTCTGTGCGGAGGATTTCGGCTATTTTCGTGCGTTTCATACGTCGTTTGAAAAAAAATTGGCCGCAAAGTTATGCTTTCACGCCGGTACCAGACTTTCCAAGTTTTCAAAACTTGGAAAGTCTTCGTTCCACTACCTTTGCAACCCGAAGCGCCGTCCCGTTGTTTTTTACGGCCAATCCAAGCAACATGCTCATACAAGTTTTTAAAAGCAAAATACACCGTATACGCGTCACGCAAGCCGACCTGAACTATATCGGCAGCATCACCATTGACGAAGACCTGCTCGACGCGGCCAACATCGTGGAGGGAGAAAAAGTGCAGATCGTGAACAACAACAACGGTGCCCGCCTCGAAACCTATGCCATTCGCGGCGAGCGCGGCAGCGGCGTGGTTTGCCTCAACGGCGCAGCCGCCCGCTTGGTGCAAGTGGGCGACGTGGTCATCATCATCTCCTACGCCCTGATGACCCCCGACGAAGCCCGGACATTCCGGCCTGTGGCCGTGTTCCCGGATGAGAACAACCGGTTGGTGCGGTAGTTTTTTTCAACTTTGCCGTTCAACCATCCACACATCATGGAAACAAAAAAACGCCGCCCCCGTTGGTTTCGCATCCTGTTCGTAACCGCTTTGGTACTGGGTTTGCTCGTGCTGGCTTTGGTACTGGTAGCCGCTTTTTTCAACAAACAGATCACCCAACGGGTGCTTGACGAGGTGCGCAACGGCCTGCGTACCGAACTCGTCGTGGGCGATGCGGGTTTGTCCCTGCTCAGCGGGTTCCCCAACGCTTCCGTCAACCTTGCCGACGTGCGTGTGAAGGATGCCTTCGGCAAAAACCTCCTCACAGCCCGCGAAGTCGCCTTCCGGTTCAAACTCACCAGCCTGTTCGGCGACCGCATCGAGATCAAAAACCTGCGCATCAGCGGTGGCAGCGTCGTTGTATCCGTCAACGAGCGTGGGCGGGCCAACTACGATATTTTCAAAAAAAACGACAGCGCCGACACCGACCTGAACATCGCCCTCGAAAATGCTGAACTGAGCAACCTGCTCGTCTCGTACCGCAACGCCAAGACCCGCCAGACTGCCGAGATCAACCTGTACAGCGCGGGTTTTGCTGGCGATTTCGTGGCGGACCGGTTCGACCTGTCCGCCCAGGCCGACCTCACCGTGGCACGCCTGCAGGTGGACCAAAACCGCTACCTGCTCGGCAAAATCGTGCGCTACAACGCCGTGATCGCTGTGGATATGGCCAAGGGCCTGTTCGATTTCCAAAACGTGGAACTGAACGTAAGCGGCAACGCCTTCACCGTGGAAGGCATTGCCGTCAATAAACCCGACTACGCCGACCTCAACCTGAAACTGACGGGCAAAGAGGGCGACGTGTCGCTCGTGGCCGACCTGCTGCCCGATCCGTATCATTCGTATTTTCAGGATTTTGAGAGCAGCGGGGTCTACACCTTTTCAGCCTTCGTGAGGGGGCGTGCCAGCAAAACCCAAACGCCCACCGTGGGTGTGGAGGTGGCCCTGCGCAATGGCTCGGTGCGCTCCGAAAAACTGCAAAGCCCGTTGGAAAACGTGTCCTTTCAAGCCATGTACAGCGCCCCGCCCAACGGCAAAGGCGTGTTCGAGATCGCCAACTTCCGTGGCGACTTCGGCGGGCAGCCGCTCGCCTTTGACCTTCAGGTTCGTGATCTGGACGACCCGTTGGTGGATTTCCGTTTCAACGGTACGCTACCCCTGAGCGCCACCTACGGTCTGCTCGATAACCCGGCGGTAACCAGCGGCGACGGCCTCGTACACATCCGCGACCTGAGCGTGCAAGGCCGATACGCCGATATGACCAGCATGGGCCGGGTACCTAACGTACAAGCCGCTGGCGAAGTCCGGTTTGAGAACGCCACGGTCACCTACAACAACGTGCCCGTCACATTTGAAAGCGGAAGCCTGACATTGAACGGAAACGCCCTCGCGCTTGACAGCCTCTCGGCTCGCATTGGCAACAGCGACCTCCTGCTCACCGCCAACGCCCGCAATCTGCTTCCCGTGCTTTTTGCCGATTCCCTCAACACCGCCGATGCCTTGCTGGAATTCAGCGGCAACCTGCACGCCCGGCTGTTCAATGCCACGGAGTTTCTCGCCATGTTAGCCGTGCAAAAGGCGGACGCATCCGGCGACCAACCTACCCTCGACTCGCTGCGCACCGCCGCCAACCTAAGCCGCCAGCGCCTGATGGAGCGGCTTTTTGGCACCTTCGAGGCCGATTTTGAAAACATCGAGTACGAAAAACTGCGCGGCAGGAATTTTTCCGGCCAACTCGCCTTCGACCACAACGAACTCGCACTAAAAGGAAACGTACAGGCTATGCAGGGCCGCGTCAGCCTCGACGGCAAGGCGTATTTTGCGCTTACTCCGACCATGCAGTTGCGTATCATCGCAGAAGACTTGGACCTGAAAACCTGCATGGAGCAGTGCAACAACTTCGGCCAAGAAGTCGTGACCGACGAAAACCTGCGCGGCCGCCTCTCGGGCCGGGTAGTGGCGTATGCCTTTTGGGACGAACACAACACCTTCCTGCGGGACAAACTACGCGCCTACGCCGACGTGCAGGTCGCCAACGGCGAGCTCATCGGCCTGAAAATGCTGGAGTCGTTTTCGTCCTTCGCCCACATCGAAGACCTCCAGCGGGTGAAGTTCACCAAGTTGCAAAACTACATCGAGATCAGCCGGGGCAAGATGTACCTGCCAGCCATGTTCATCCAGAGCAACGCCCTGAACATGACCCTGTCGGGCACGCACAGTTTCGACAACAATATTGACTACAAAATAAAGGTGAACGCGGGCCAGCTCTTGGTCAACAAGATCAAGCGCCACGACCCCGACCTGGAGCCGCTGCCAGCCAACAACGGCCTGTTCAACGTGTTCTACACCATCGTCGGCACGGTGGACAAGTACGACATGAAGCGGGGGAAAAAGGCGGTGAAGGCGGAATTCGAGCGCAGCGAGGCGCGCAAAAAAAGCATTGCCGAAGCCATTGATGCCGCGTTTCAGGGGGCCGCCGCGCCGCCGACCGCGCAGGAGCCGGACGACGATGCGGAGTACCTCGAACCGATTACCGGTGGCAAGGGCGGGGGGTAAGCACTTTCTAAATGTTCGGGAGGGGGTTGATCTGCCGAAGAAAAAGCCTATAACTTGCTGCTCTTTTTTTCAACCAAATCCAATCCCATGCAAAAGTTGTACACGCTCCTGCTCCTGCTTATCGCCTTCGGCAAACCCCAGATCGGCCACACGCAATGCGCCCCGCAATTGCTCAACTGCCAAGAGCCGATCCTCTCCTGCGACCTTTCCGCCAACAACGCCTCGTACTGGAACGACCCGCATTGGTGGGATGCCGCTAACCAACTCCACGACCTGGCCGAAAACAAAACGGAACTCCGGTTTTCTGTCCGCGATACCTGCCCGGGCGGCACCGGCCCCACTGTTCGTTGCTTGCTTTTCCTTGACCTTGATGCCGACGGCACACAAGAAACCGTGGTAGACAGCGAAACCCCGCCTCCTTCCGGCATCGTGTTTTTTGACAATGCCTCCAGCCCCAACTACATCGGCGGCACACCCAGCGCTTTCGACAAAAGAAACCTGCCGGATACCCAAAAGTGGCGCTTCGCGCTGAACAGTACGATCGCTGGCGACACCACCCATTTCAGCCTGTTGTGGACAAACGATGACGCACCCGGCGTTTTTGAACTGCCCGAACTGCCCCAAGGCACGCACCGCGCCCGCTGGATCGTCACTGCCGCGTTGGGCAGCGTGCAAAACTGCGAAAAGCCCGTTCAGGTCAAAGACTGCAAGCCGCCCAGCGTGACCTGCATCAACGGCCTAAACGTGAACATCATGCCGACAAAGCAGATCTCGCTTATTGTCGCAGATTTCCTCCTGAGCACGGACGACAACACCACGCCCACGGGACGACTCAAAACGGGCATCCGAAAAAAAGGACTCGGCACCGGCTTCCCTGTGGATGCGAACGGAAATCCTGCCGAGGTCATCGTATTCGATTGCGACGACCTCGGAAAAAACGATCTCGAAGTATGGTCCAAGGACGCAGCCGGGAATGCCAACTACTGCGAAACATTTGTTGACGTACAGGAGAACTTCACAAAATGCAGCCCAGAACTGGGCCTCATTGCGGTATGCGCGAAAGATGCCTGCATGACCCCGCAGTGGTTAGAATACTTGACTTGGACGATCAACGTGAACTCCGCAAATAAGCCCCCATACACGAGCCTGGTGACAGGTGCATGCGTTGAGCACGATGCGCCGCTCGATGCAACAGTGACCATCACGCCGTCCGATTTCGACGACCCGCTTGACGGCATCAGCCAGCTGGACGTGTTTCGTCTGGAACAGCAGATCAAGTCGGGGCAGCCGTTCCCAACCCCATACCAATGGATCGCCGCCGACGCGAACAACGACAACGTGGTGGATAGTCTTGACGTGCTGGAATGCGAACGACTTCTCCTCGGTATTTACACCCACTTGCCCAACAACAGTGCTTGGCGTTTTGTGGACAAAAACTACGTTTTCCCTTGGCCCAACCCACTCTCGGCTCCCTTCCCGGAGTCCATCACCGTCAATACCAGCAACCCGATACCGTTTGCCTTGGGTTTTGTGGCCGTCAGGGTCTGTGATGTTTCCTGCACTGGTACCTTCGTGGGCACCACCGACGGGGAACTGGGCTTGCAGCACCACATCGGCACGCCACAGCCCAACCCGACTAGGCGGGGCGCGATGCTGCCGCTGCAACTGGCGAGCGACGAGCGCGTGCTTCTGGAACTACACGACCTGACCGGCCGCCTGTTGTTTCGCAGCGAAAACCATTTTCCGCAGGGGGCATCACTCTTGGAAATCCCGGACGCGGCCATGCCTCTGGCGGGCGTGTACCTCTGGCGGGTGCGGGCGGGCGATGTGGTCAGGGCGGGAAAAATAGTGCTGGAATGACGGCGGGGATGACCAGACTTTTCCCGTATGAGCATGCTCGTGCCCGCTCAGTGTTGCCCAAGTCCTACATCGCCGCTCAGCGTCGAAACACCGCTGCCCACTTGCGGCAGCGCGAACAGCGCCTTTGATTTTTCAAAAACCACTTCCGGCGCGGGGGCCATCGGGTGGGCAGCATCGTCGTGGTCAAGGCCGAGCAACCGCAGCATCAATTGGGCAAATTGCTCGTGCCGGATGTGGCCGGCGGAGCGCACCTCGCCCTTGGCTTCAATATCGGGCGAGGCCACGGCAAACCAGGTTTCTTCCGATCCGGGAGCCAGCGGATTGTGCGCCCGCCAGTTGTTGCGCCCGCGCCCGTGGTCGGTGGTGATGAGCAGGGCCGTTTTGCCGCGGTAGTGATCGTTGCTTTCGATGAAGCGCCAGATTTCGCCCAGCAGGGAATCAAATCGGGCGATGGCCTGCAGGTACCCGGCGGCATTGCCTTCGTGCGCAAACTCGTCGGTTTCGCCAAAGCCAAGAAACACGACGCGCGGTTGGCGGCGCTCAAGGTGTTCCTTGGCAAAGGCCCAAGTGAGCGTGTCGGGCCGCACGTGCTCCTCCCAACGGCGCGGGGTCGAATCGAGGAGGTCGTTCAGGCGTTTTTGTTCCGCCGTCAGCGGCATGCTGCCACGCGGTTGAATGGGTTCAAAGCCGGCGTTGACCGGTATTCCTGAACGTGTTTCGTTAAAAATGTACGGAAATAGCTCCCAAGAACCAAACACAGCCACGCGCCCGCAGTACCGCCGTTGGTGATTGAGCCACTCGAACACGGTACGGTTTGGGTTTTGCTTTTTGCTGTTCAGCACGATCCGACTATCGTCGGGATAGCCGCAGAGAATCTCCGAGTAGCCGGGGTAGGAGATGCGCATCCGGTTTGCCACACGGACCTCGTTTCCGTGCATCCGGTTTCCGTACACCTGTCCGTGCCCAGCCAATGTTTTCCAAAAGAAGGGCATCAAATCTTCGCGCGCCAAACCCTCGTTGTCGTTGCTGCCCGCCACAACCGCACCGGCCAGCGGAGACATTAGCGGTACGCCCCGAAAAACCTCCTGCCAGCGCAAACCGTCGGCGGTGACAACGATCAGGTTTTCGGCCACTGCTCTGCGCGGTTCTGGCGCGCGCTCCTCCCAAGCCAGGGCCATTGGCAGGTATTTCGCCACTGCTGATTGCACGAACTTTGTCAGAGTACCACCGGCCGGAGCCTCGCTCCATTCTGAGGAAGCCAGGGAAGCCCCTTGCGCCAGCGAGAGGTTTTTTGCGCCGAACAAACAGCCCAGCAACAAAAGGAAGGGGCGCGGGGCAAGAAAGTGTTTGGGTAAAAAAAATTGGGCCATTTGCCGTGCGCAAATGGCCCAACCCGAGTGACTCGGAAGGCGTTGAAGTTGCATGGTGGCGTTTCGTTTGACGTTGACTTTAGCCATTGTTGGGCAAAAGTCCGCCAACCCCCGGCCTTGACCGGAAACCCTGTGTTAGGTTTAGATGAAATAATGGTTAAGGAACGTTGAGGCTCCTTACCCCTTCTTTTTTTTCTTGAAATCCCCGTTTTGCCAGGCCTTCACGAACTGTGCCCAGGCCAGGGGGCTGAAGATGTTCATCGGCGGCGTTTGCCCGATGTACACGTACTCGCGTGCCTGCTGGCGCAGGTAAAAATTGGCGCTTTCCCGGCCGCTGTACGGCACGATGTCCGGGTTTTTGCGCGCCTCGGCGAGGTATTCGTTGGCGAGGTTTTCGGCGGCGATGCGCTGCAGTTCGGGGGTAACGTCCATTTTCAGGAACTCGATTTTGAAATGCTCGCGCGAGGGCCAGGGGAAGATGACCACCTCGGGCAGGGTCAACGTATCTGCAGCCATGATCTGGACGATGGAGTAGCGATCCTGTGAGAGCGTGTCGGGCACCGTTTTGGTGACGGTTTCGAGGCCGATACAGTTGAAGCGGATCACGTCACCGCGCTCCACCACAATAGTGAAAAAGCCCCGGTAGTCGGAGTAGGTGCCTCGTTTTTTTTCGGGCAGAAAAATACTGGCGTAGGGCACGGGCATCATTTTGCCGTCCATGTTGGTGATGACCATACCAGAAAACTGGATAAGTTTTTTGGCATCGCCGCCAGTGTTTTCTTGAGAAAAAAGCGCGGCGGTGCAGAACAGGCCGAGCACAAGGAAAAAAATCGAGCGTATCACCATTTTTAGGTTGGACGGTTTCTGATTTGAAGGTTTTGTGGCCGACAAAGGTAAGGTCGAAGAACGCGCCGTAAAAGGCTTTGTTGGCTAAAAAACGGTTTGCTTGAATTTGTTCTTGATCGGTTCAAACGCTGCGGGCGAAGCATGCGCTGCGCCGCCTCTTTTTTTGGGTGCGACAATTGGCCAACCCCGATCGGATTGATCTATTTCAGCAATTTCAGCAATGCCGACGTGGCCAAAACATTGTTCGTACAATTCTGGGTGATCAGCAAAACTTTACACAAGTCAACATTTTTTTCAAAAACAACTACTGTTTCCCAAAAAGGGTTTTTACGTTTGTCGCTGGTTTTTTAATCGTCAAGTTTCACTAAACAAAACTCATTAGTTATGAAGTACAAACTACTTGTCAAGGGCTTATTACCGCTCTTGGTGCTCTTCTTGAGCGCACAGCTGGCAACAGCACAATTCACCGCATCGGGCAAGGTTACCGATGCCGCCGGCGAAGGCCTGGCGGGTGCCACCATCGCCATGGCGGGCACCTCTCGGGGCACTACCACGGACTTGAACGGCAGCTACCGCCTTGATCTGCCCGGGTCTTCGGCCACACTGACCATTTCCTACACCGGCTACAAAACCGTCAAGTTGGAGGTCTCGTCATCCAATGCGACCACAGATGTGGTTTTGGAAGAAGACTTCGCCGGGCTGGACGAGGTCGTAGTGTCGGGTTTGGCTACCAACGTCAAACGCGCCAACCTGGCCAATTCCGTGGCCACCATCAGCGCCCGCGAACTGACGGGCGTGACCAACCAAAGCACCATGGATGGTGCTCTGTACGGCAAGTTCCGGGGGGCTGAAATTCGCTCCAACTCCGGCGCACCGGGCGGCGGCATGTCCGTGCGCATGCGCGGCGTCACCTCCATTTTCGGCAACCAGCAGCCTCTGTACATCGTGGACGGTATTTTTCTGAACAACGATGCCATCACGCTCGGCACCAACATCGTGTCGGAAGCCGCCGCCGGAGGCAATGCCGCTAACACCCAGGACGATGCCTCCAACCGCATCGCCGACTTGGACCCGGAGGATATCGAGTCGATCGAAATTCTGAAAGGCGCTTCCGCTGCCGCTACTTACGGCTCGCGTGCTGCTGGCGGTGTAGTCATCATCACTACCAAAAAAGGTGTGGCTGGCAAGTCAAAGGTCACGCTTTCGCAAACCGTCGGGGTCAGCATGCCCATCCGCCTGCTGGGTATGCGTGACTGGACCGCCGATCTGGTGGAGCAAGAATTCGGAGCAACCGACCGCCAGACCTTTTTGCAAAATGGCCTGACCGACTACGAAAAGAAACTGTACGACAACACGCCCATCTCTACGACCACGCGCGTGGACGTGTCGGGCGGCAACGACAAGACGACCTACTTCATCGGCGGCACTTACAAAAACGAGGAGGGCTTGGTGAACAACACGGGCTACGAGAAAATCTCCGGCAGGCTCAACATCGGCCACCGCTTCAACGACTGGTTGGACGTGAACGTGACCAATAACTACATCAACTCCACCGCCGACCGGGGCTTTTTCAACAACTCGAACACCAACACCACCATCGGCTACGCTCATGCGTTCACCAAGCCGTGGCTCAAATTAGAGCCGACCAACGGCGGCGACTACCCGGCCATTAACTCGGCAGGTTCCAACATTCTGGAAACCGCGGCGCTGGTTACCAACCGCGAGAACATCAATCGCTACATCGGCGGTGCCACGGCCAATATCCGGCTCTGGAACAACGACCACAACGAATTGAAGGCCGTTGTGCGCGCGGGCATTGACCAGTACACCTTGCGGACGACCTCCATTTTCCCCCAGAACCTGTCTTACATGCGCGAGCCTGGCACGCTCGGCGGCGTGTCGGTTTCAGGTGCCACGGTGAACACCAACACCCTGCTGTGGGGCTTTTTGGTGTACACCCACGTCACCGATGGCGGCATCACCCTGCGCACGCAAGCGGGTATGACGGCCGAAAATTTCGACCAGAACACGGTCGTCATTACGGCCACGGGCCTCAACGGCTCGCAGACGAACGTGGACCAGTCGGGCGCTGTGTCGGCGTTTCAACGCCGTTTTCCGCAAAAAGACCGCGGCTTTTTTGCCCAGCAGGAGTTCAACTGGAAAGACCGCATCCTCGTGGCTGTCGGCATTCGCGGCGACAAGTCCACTAACAACGGTGATGCCAACAAACTGTACTACTACCCGAAGGCAAACTTGGCGATCAACCTACACGAGTTTGACAACCTGATTGATCCGAACGGTGCCATCAGCCAAGCCAAGTTGCGCGTGGCCTACGGCCAATCGGGCCGTTTTTCCAATTTCAACGATCGCTTCAACCCGATGGTCGGCACCTTTATTGGTACGTCCAACGGCCTGTTCACCGACCCGCAGCGGGGCAACACCGAAGTAGGCCCCGAGCGCCAGAAGGAGATCGAGTTCGGTACCGACCTCGGCTTTTTCAAAAACCGCTTGGTGTTCGACGTGACGTACTACATCAAGGACATTGACGACCTGCTGCTGCGTGCCCAGGTGCCCCAGTCCACTGGCTACACCACACAGGTGCTGAACGCCGGCGGCTTGCGCAACCAAGGCATCGAGATCGGCATTGATGCCGTGCCCGTCCGCGGCCGCTTTACTTGGAACACGGGTATCAGTTTCTGGAAAAACACCTCGGAGATCACCCGCCTTGACGTTCCAGCGTTCAACCTCGGCGGCTTCGCGCTCAGCCTCGGCCAGTACCGTATCGAGAAAGGCCTCTCGGCCACTACCATCGTGGGTACTGTTCCCAAGGACGATCCTGATTTCGGAACGGCCACGTACAAAGTTTACGGCAATGCCGAGCCGGATTTCAATATGTCGTTCACAAACTCCTTCAGCGTCGGCAACTGGGACTTGACCTTCCTCGTCCACTGGCGCAACGGCGGCGATGCCATAAACCTCAGCACCCTGCTCTGGGACCTGGGCCAGCTCACGTGGGACTACGACGACAAGACCCTCGACCCCGCCGGGGTAATGGGCAACGGCCCGTACCGCGTGTCACAGTGGAACGGCAACTCCAACTCCCAGCCGTGGATCGAAGATGCCGGTTATATCCGTTTGCGCGAGATCGGTCTGTACTACACCATCCCGCGCCGGGTGTTCAACGACAAGGCATCTGTTCGCCTCGGCGTGAGCGGTCGCAACCTGATCAACTCCTTCGACTACAACAGCTACGATCCGGAGTCTTCCAACTTCGGCAACAACGTGCTGGCCAACGCCGTGGAGGTGACACCGTTCCCCAGCGCCAAGCGCATCAACTTCCACCTGACGGCTTCGTTCTGATCGAACCTGTTTGACAGACGAATTTTTTCAACTGATCTTGGGGCATTGCCGAAAAAAAACGCTGTGCTCCAAATTCATAACATCTTGAACAATGAAAAAACATTCGATAAAAACAATCTTCGGAGCCTTGCTCATGGGGGCGCTCTTCTGCCTCCCGTCCTGCAAATTGGACGACATTCCGAACCCCAACGCGCCCGACCAGACCAATCTGGAAAACGGCGGTGCCACCGTCAGCGACCTTCGCCTGCTGGCATCCGGCTTGGAAGCCGTGCTGCGCGTGGACGTGGAGCACCATTACTGGACGACCAACATCGTTGGCCGGGAGTATTGGGACCTGCGCAATACCGACCCGCGTTTTACGGGTGAGCTACTTGGCAAAGGCGGCGGCGGTTTGGACAACAACGGCTTTATAACGACGCGCTCGTATGCCGCCCGTTACCGCGCCGTGCGCTCCGCCTGGGTACTGATCCACGCTGCTCAAAACAGTGCGGCATCCCTCACACCGGCGCAGCGCAATGGGTTTATCGGGCATGCCCGCACCCTGTTGGCCTACTCGCTGCTCATGGAGTGCAACCGTCAGTACCAAAACGGTATCCGCACCGACGTGGAAGACCCGGATCGCCTCGGTGCCTTCGAGCCGTACGACCAGGCTCTGCGCAGTATTCGTACCATGCTTGACGCTGCAAACACGGAGCTGAACGGCGCGTCCTACCTGTTCACATCCACTCTCGGCAGTGCCGCGCGGGTCAAGCAGTTCAACCGCGCTCTTGCCGCTCGCGTGGAAATGTACAAAGGCTCTCCTGCGGCTATGCTCCCGCTCCTTACAGAAACCTGGGTGAACCCGGACGGCGACATGAATGAAGGTGTATACTACGTGTTTGGCCAGGGCGGCAACAACCGTGTCAACCCGCTGTACAACGTGCCCAACCAGACCCAATACGTGGCGCATCCGCAGACCGTGAGCACTGCCGAAGCTGGCGACAAACGCTTCAGCACCAAGACCACGAAGTTGGCGGCACCCTTTGCCACCGACGGCCTTTCGGGCGACGTACAGGTGACCATGATGGCTTCTAACATCGCGCCGTTCCCGATCATCCGCAACGAGGAGCTCGTGCTCATGTGGGCCGAGGCCAATATTGGCACCGACAACGCCGCTGCTGTTGCCGCCATCAACAAGGTGCGTGCCGCCGCAGGGCTAGCTGCCTACAACGGCCCGACCGACAACGCTGCGGTCACCAACCAGTTGCTCCACGAGCGCCGCTACTCGCTCTTCGGCGAAGGCCACCGCTGGATTGATATGCGCCGGTTCAACCGCTTGGGTCAAATACCCACCGACCGCCCCGGCGACGTAGTACACACGCAGTTCCCGCGCCCCGTGTTCGATCAGTAAACCGGCACCGTGCGTTTGCCCCCCCTTTTTTTCGCGAGCCGTCCCACCACAGCGGGGCGGCTCGCGTCATTTTGAGTGTGTGCGACCAAAGGCTATCGACTGACCGGAAGATTTGCCACACCAACGTGATGATGGCGATGGGTGAAACCTTTGTGTGATTTGCCTCAACACTGTGCGCGGCGCGGTGGAGCACCACCACTCAACACTTGGAGCACACATTTCGAGAATTCGGGAAGGAAATCGCACGCATATCGCTTGATCAAAAGTCAAACTACCGAGTGAAGCATTTTTGCCAAGTCTTTGACCATCGTTCACCCCGCTGCCTCAGCTAACGGCTTGTACTTCCCCTTGCTCTTCCGAATCCGCACCGCCACTACTTTGTATTCCGGACAAAGCGCCTCGGAGTCGGCTTCGCTGGAGGTGACCACATTGAGCGTCATTTCCGGGAAGTGGAACGTAGTGCTGATAACACCGGGCCGCACCTCGTCGGACACCCGGGCCTTCACATCCACCTTGCCGCGCACCGATTCCACGCACACCATGTCGCCGTCGGCGATGAAATGCGCGGCCGCATCGTCGGGATGAATAAGCAGCACGTCCTCGGTGAGGATATCGGCGTTACGCGTGCGGCGGGTCATGGTGCCGCAGTTGTAGTGTTCCAGTTCGCGGTTGGTGGTCAGGATGAGCGGGTAGTCCTTGCCGTTTATCTGCGTCTCGTTGGATTCGCGGTAGTCAGCAAACTGGAACGACCCGAGGCCGCGCTTGAACGAATCAATGTGCAGAATTTCGGTGTCGGAGCCGTCGGGCTTCACAGGCCACTGCTTGCCGTTTTCGCCCAGTTCATTCCATTTCACGCCAGCGAAGAAGGGCACAATTTGAGCGATTTCTTTCAGAAGTATTTCCGGGTCATAATCGGTCTGGGCATAGCCCATGCGGTTCATGATGTCCACCACGATTTGCCCGTCGGATTTGGTGCCGGGGAGGGGCTCCACCACTTTATTAACACGCTGAATGCGGCGCTCGCCGTTGGTGAAGGTGCCGCTTTTTTCCAAAAATGATGCACCGGGCAGTACCACGTTGGCGTATTTGCAGGTTTCGCTGAAGAAAATTTCCTGCACGACGAGCAGGTCGAGTTTTTCCAAAGCGGCCACTACCTTGTTCGTATTCGGGTCGGTTTGGACCAAATCTTCGCCCATGACCCACATGGCCTTCAGCCGGTTATCGAGAGCGGCCTCGTACATCTGCGGGATTTTGTAGCCGATGTGCAAGGGCAGTTTGGCGTGATAAAATTCCTCGTACATATTGTGGAACTCCGGTTTTGTCACGTCGTAGTAACCGGCGCCCTGGTGGGGCTGGCAACCCATGTCGGCGGCACCTTGTACGTTGTTTTGCCCACGCAGCGGGTTCACGCCCACGCCGCGCCGGCCGATGTTGCCGGTCACCATGGCGAGGTCGGCAATGAGCATGACCGTCAGCGTGCCCTGTGAATGCTCGGTGACACCGAGGCCGTGGAACGACATGGCACCTTCGGCGGTGGCATACGTGCGGGCGGCGGCACGTGCCTGCTCGCGGGGTACGCCGCAGGTTTGTTCCAGTTTGTCAATATCCAAGCCAAGGATTTGCTGGCGGAATCCTTCGTAGCCTTCTGTACGGGAGCCAATAAACGATTGATCTTCCAAGCCTTCGGAAATGATATAGTACAGCATCATTTGCAAAAGCGGCACGTTGGTGCCAGGGCGGAGTTGCAAGTGGTGTGTGGCGTATTTGGCCATTTCGGTGCGGCGCGGGTCAATGACGATGCTGGGTATGCCCTTCATTTGCACCTGCTTGAGTTTGGCACCGGTGACGGGGTGGGCGTCGGTCGGGTTGGCCCCGATGACCATGATGCACTTGGTGTATTTCAGGTCTTCGATGGAGTTGGTGGCGGCGCCGGTGCCGAAGGTGCGCTGCATACCGAGCGCCGTGGGGGAGTGGCACACCCGCGCGCAACTGTCAATGTTGTTGGTGCCGATGACCGCGCGGATGAACTTCTGCATCAGGTAGTTTTCCTCGTTGGTGCAGCGTGCCGAGGAAATGCCGGCGATGAAATCGGGGCCATGCTTGGCCTTGATGGTCGTCAGTTTTTCAGCGATGAAATCGTAGGCCTCGTCCCAGGTGGCGGGCACGAGTTCGCCGTTGCGGCGGATGAGCGGGGTGCGGATGCGGTCGGGGTGGTCGTAGAACGAAAAGGCAAAACGGCCTTTCAGGCAGGTGTGGCCTTGGTTCACTTCGGCATCGTAGGGTGCCTGGATGGATTTGACTTTGTCGGCATCCACGGCCACTTCGAGGTTGCAGCCCACGCCGCAGTAGGTGCACACGGTGCGCACCTTTTCGGCGGTAGCCACGGCTTTGGACTCGAAAATATCGGAAATAGCCGAGGTCGGGCAGGCCTGTGCGCAGGCGCCGCAGCTCACGCATTCGGACTCGAAGAAACTCGTGTTCAGCCCTTTGACGATGTGGCTGTCGAATCCGCGGCCGGCCATGCTGAGCACGAACTGGCCCTGCACCTCGTCGCAAGCGCGTACGCAG
Organism: Saprospiraceae bacterium; assembly: GCA_040080915.1. GTDB lineage: Bacteria > Bacteroidota > Bacteroidia > Chitinophagales > Saprospiraceae > M3007. The sequence continues at coordinate 21,554 of JBEBHD010000007.1, read as the reverse complement.
CGCGAACAGTTGATGCACTTCGACAGGTCGGAGGTCATGTACGGGTGGCTGAGGTCTTTTTGTCGGTCGAGGTGGTTTTTGCCAGCGGGGTAGCGCACCTTGCGGATGCCGACCTGGGCGGCCACGTCCTGTAGTTCGCAGTTGCCGTTTACCTCGCAGGTAAGGCAGTCGAGCGGGTGGTCGGTGAGCACCAGTTCGACGATATTCTTGCGCAGTTTCTGGATACGGGGCGAGTCCGGGAAAATGTGGTAGTTCTCCTGCATTGGCGTGTGGCAGGAAGCCATTGCCTTGGCCGGGCCGTCGGGGGAGAAGGCCACATCCACACTGCATACCCGGCAGGCACCGTAGGGGGCGAGGTTGGGCGCGTCGCAGAGGGTGGGCACGCTGTTCTTCCCGGTGTGGCGGCGCAGGAAGGACAGGATGGTTTCGCCGTCGCGGATGTCGTGGGGTTTGTTATTGATGTAGGCAAATTTTCCGGAACCCATAGTGGTGGTATTGATTCGATTAGTTCGATTGATACGATTGGTTCGATTGGGGCGTATTTTTTGTCATTCTGAAGGAATCAGTTCGATTTACGTGGGGCGGTGGTGGTGTGTTGCGGGTCGGAGACCCTCACAAGCATATCGCGTTTTGGATTAAGATGCAGAAGGCTTTTGGCTAGGGGTTATTCACTCGAAACAATATGACGAATAATTTTGGTCACTTCTTCTGATCTGTCATAAACCATAAAATGACTACCTCCTTTGATCAAAAAGGTTGTATCGTTTTTCCACAACCTTACGATTCTGTCGCGATCTCCAATGATATTGTACAATACTACGTCTTTGTTCAATAGGCCGTTGGTAGTAGCAATCTGTTGGAGCGACCATTTCATCAATCTATAATCGGTTATTTTCAACATTTCTTTTAAAACCGACTTGCTGTCAGAAGTACCTGAGTTCAGCATATTGGCAACCAATTCGTCAACCCAAGGTACTCTGATTGGCAGAAACAACTTTTGTAAACCTGCATATAAGGCTTGTCTAAAAGGAAACCTCAGATCGTTTTTGTCACGGAAACTGGAAATGAGAATGACGTTCCGTTGCCCGGTAATATTTGAAATTTTCTGAGCCAGTAGCCCTCCAAAAGAAAGCCCAACTACAATGTCGTTGTCTTTTATTTTATAACCATCAATTAAACGTAAAGCATATGATTCTAAATCTTCCTTTTTATCACAAGGAATCCATTTGATCATTACTTTTTCAAAATCTACATTTCCAACCTTTGAAAAGGCGAGCTCATTGGCCCCTAAACCAGAAATGAAGAATATCTTTTTCACAGTGTTTTTCAAAATTGACTTGTTCTCCTGTTTGGTAGATTTTGATTTGAATTGAGCGTGTTACACGGTAAAGAATGCCAAGCGCGGTATTGGTTATTTTTCCAACTTCTCAAGCATAGCAGCAATCTCACCTCGAAGCACCGGCAGGTCATTCTGAATTATCCCCCAAACAATTTCATCATCAATTCCAAAGTACTCATGGACAACGAGAATTCGCAATCCAATGATTTGTCTCCAGGGCACTTGTGGACTTGAATCCCGCAACGTTAACCTAATTTTTCCACAGGCTTCTCCAATAATTTGCAGTTGCCTGATGCATGCGTCCCGCATCATTTGGTTTTTCAAAAACACATCGAAACTCGTATCAAGAACATAACCGTTTATCGCTTCGATGGCATCCAGAGCGTGCCGGAGTCGCAATTTATCCCCCAACTTATCTGGCATAAATCAGTTTTTTTTCCCGATCAATAATTGGCTTGAGGTATTTGGAAACACCCTTCACCGATACCAAATCCACTTTTTTGTGCAGCAAGTCTTCCAGTTCGAGTTGCATTTGTACAAAAAGCAATCCAATGCGCTGGCTGTAATCCAGTTCCACCAGAATATCTATATCGCTGCTCTCTCCGGCTTCTCCCCTGACATAGGAACCAAACAGATACGCCTTGTTCACCGGTTTGTCTGCCAGATACATTTTTATCACTTCAAGGCTTGATTGGTCGAGTTGCATGATTTAAGGCTAAGTAAAATACGGCTTCAACTCCTCCTCAAAATACATCAACGCATTCTTCACCGGCAGCGGCAATCCCCCTCCCAGCGCACAAAGCGAGCCGATTTCGAGCGTTTCCACAAGGTCGTTGAAAAGGGTACGGTCAATGCGGTAATCGGAGGTTTGGGCTTTGTGCAGCATTTCCGCGCCGCGGGTGGAACCGATGCGGCAGGGGAAACACTTGCCGCAGCTCTCATGGGCGGTAAACTCGAACAGGTGCTCGATGTACTGGATCAGCGGGTAATTTTCTGGTATGCACACTACGGAGGCGTGGCCGAGCAGGAAGCCGTTTTGGGCGAAGGACTCGAAGTCCACCGTGAGGTCGTCAATTTTGTGTACCGGCACGAGGCCGCCGAGCGGGCCGCCGATGTGCATAGCCTTGACTGGGTGCCGGAAGCCGCCGCCGAGTTGATGCACGACCGTCGCCAAGGGCGTGCCCATGTCCACTTCGTACAGGCCGGGCTGGTTGAAATGCCCGTCGAGGCACACGAGTTTGGTGCCGGTGGAGCGACCGCGGCCAAGGGTGGCGTAGGCGGCACCGCCATGCTGCAGGATGAACGGGATACAGGCCAAGGTTTCCACGTTGTTTACCACCGTGGGTTTGTTGAACAGACCTTGCTGCGTCGGGTAGGGCGGGCGCACCCGTACTTCCGGGCGTTGGCCTTCGATGGACGACAGCAGGGCCGTCTCCTCGCCGCAGATGTACGCGCCCTGCGCTTCGATGATTTTGAAATCGAACGAAAAACCCGAGCCGAGAATATTGTCGCCGAGGTAACCGGCCTGCCGGATTTCGGCAATGGCGGCGCGTTGGGCGCGAATGGATTCCGGGTATTCGCCGCGGATGTACAGCACGCCGTGCCGGGTGCCGATGATGTATCCGGCCAGAATCATCCCGAGCAACAGGCTGTGTGGGCGTTCCTCCATGAGGTAACGATCGGAGTAGGCGCCGGGGTCACCTTCGTCGGCGTTGCAGACGAGGAATTTGATGTCACCGGGCGTGTTTTTGCAGGATTCAAACTTGAACGCCGTTGGGAAACCCGCGCCGCCGCGCCCGCGCAGGCCAGAGGTTTTGAGTTCGGCCAGCAGGTCATCGGGCGATTTTTTCAAGGTATCTTTCAGCAGTTGGTAAAAAGCCTCTATGCCGGGAAATTCGGCAGTTAGCACGGGCGTGCCGTGGGCGATGGCGCGGTAGGTATCGGGCCGGGCTTTTTTGTCTGATTTTATGGCCGTGATTTGTTCGATGGCCTCACCGGAGTAGTTGTTGCCCGCGTAGTGGAAAGCGTGGTTTTCATGGCAGCGGCCGAGGCAGCACATCGCTCCGATTTCGTCGCTGGCGAAATGTTTGCCAAGTTTTTGGGTCAGGTCATCCTGTGTTCCGGCAGTGAGGCACGCGCTGCCGTTGCAGACGTACACTTTTTTGCCCTGGTTTTCGGGGCGCAGGAAATCGTAGAACGTGACGCTGGAATACACGTTGGCATCGCCCAAGAGGAAATTTTCGGCCAAACGCTTCATCTCTACAGCGGGCACGGTGCCGTGTTCATCGGCGCTCCGGCCAAGCGCTTCAAAGAGGTTGTCGTCCAAGCCCTTGCGGCCAGAGAGGTATCCGATATTTTTTGACATGGCGGGTTGGTTGTCTATCTTCAGTTTTGTTTGTTCATCTCCCGCAGCGTCTCCTTCACGAGGGTCATTGGTACATTCAGCAAGTCAGCGGTTTGTTCGGGTGTGTACCCATGGGACAAAAGTTGGCGGATGGATTTTTTTATTCCGAGTACTTCGCCTTCGAGTTTACCTTCGAGTTTACCTTCGAGTTTACCTTCGAGTTTACCTTTTTCAACCCCTTCGTAAAAGGTTCTTTCCAATGTGTTCATTGCAATATTCTTTAAGTTTGTGGGCATGGCATGTACGATTTGAGTTTTTTCATCGGGCTTTAAGTCTGAATTCGAGAACAAATATACGAAGATTGTTTGCGCAAAAAGGCGCTCCCTGTCTTGCATCATCACTTCTGACAAAAGAGTGAAAATTTCCTTGGCGTTTTGAAGAATGTGCCGCTCGTTCCAAATGTGCTTCATCAGCAATAGCCCGACCTTTAGCATATTCATTTGGACTCGCATGATGTCTCCATCGGGTATCTTGGTCAAATCCACCAAAACGTACTCAAATCTCGGCAAAAATGGCAGCAATTGCTCATTCAAACCGCGGATGTAGTGTTCCAAAGGCCGATAATCCACTCCTTTCGGCCCTTGGACAAACAGGATCGGCAGCACAGGCCCGGGTTGCTGTTTTTGCTTGACCTGCGTGTCCCAGACATTGGTAATATACTTCAACAGTTGCAAGTGCGGAAACTGCAAGGTTCCGGTTTTGTGCTCCAGCAACAAGGTCAGCAAGGCCTCCTGATCCGCGTTCTTGAGGGGGCAGCGGTACACGACATCCGAAAAACGCTCGGCAAGCGATTCATCGGTAAAGGACGCGTTTTCCAACTGGAGCCGACCAAAGTCCAATTGCTCGGCCACTGATTTTGGCAAAAAATGGCGAAAAAATGCCTCTGCAATGGCTTTTTGCTGAAAAATTTCTTTGAAAAACTCGTCGTGCGGCTTTTGTAGCGGTACGGCCATAAACGCTTTGGTTGGTTACATGGCCAAATGTCCGAATAATTCAAGTTTCAGACAAAACCTCGCCTTCCTTTTATTCCACCCGCCTAATTCCCCGTACTTTCGCCAACTGAAATACCACATACAATGTGGCCGGCTCACACCCGACATCCCGATTCTTCGCCCCTCTTGCCTTCAAAAGCGTAATCCAAAAACATGACAAATTTTGTTTCCATTGCCCGGACGACCGGGTTGCTCACCTGCACGTTCCTGTTGCTTTCGGCGACGATCAGCCTTGGTTATTCGCCCGACGAGTTTGCCATCGAACGGATGAAAACCAACCAGCCCCCCCCATTTATCATTTATCATTTATCATTCATCATTCAAAACAACTGCCCACGACCGGAGCTCCTCCAAGCCGACTTCGTGACCGATTCTACGGCACGGCTTACCTGGTCGGACGTAGGCGATAAGTTCGAAATAGAACTGGTGGTTGGCACCGGCCCGTTTACAGGACAGCCCAATCTGGTCGTCGACACCGACCCGCCCTTCGATGTGACCAGCCTTATCCCGGGCCGCAACTACCGTTTTCAGGTGCGCACCGTGTGCGATGATACCACGTTCAGCGTGTGGTCGGCACCGCGCAGCTTCATCACCGACCTGAACAACGCCCGGCCTTGCCCCTTCAACCTTGACTTGCGTGACACCTCCTGCACCAGCCCCCAAATTTTCAAACTACACGTGGACACCGCCCCTGGCGCAGCACTCGGCACCGATGTACTGCTGCACGGTGTACGCCTCGCGGTGGAACACACCGGGCGATCTGACCTCAGCGTGTGGCTGCACTCGCCCGACAGTACGCGCATCCAGCTCATTGGGGGGCTGAACCCTGGCGACAAAAACATCGGCGACACGCTCGGTGCTGTTTGTGCCCGGTTTGTCGAACTGACCGACGATGCCGCCACGGCCCAACCACTATCTGCCGCCGCCGAACGCGACAATATCACGGGCTACTTTTTGCCTGTGGATGCCCTGTCAACCCTGCACACCGGACAAAGCCCCGTTGGAATCTGGCAGGTCGAAATTTGCGACAACAAGACCGGCGACCGCGGCAAACTCCGCCTGTTTGAACTCGTTTTCGTGCCCGCCGACTGCCCGCCGGTTTTTCAGGTAGATGCCGCAAATGCAACGGAATCCTCGGCAGATATTCTTTGGCTGCCCGATGCAGTAGGTGACAGCCTTGTGGTGGAGTACGGCCCGGCCGGTTTTTTGCCCGGAACGGGCAACTCCGCAGGCACGGGCGGCACAATGGTAATACTACCGCAACCGGCGGCCCCGCCCCTGCAGATCGCTGGCTTGCAAACACGACAGGAATACGAGGTGTACGTGCGCCGCCAATGCGCCCCTGACGTGTGGGGGCCGAACACACAGGCCCGTTTTTTCACCAACTGCCTGCCTACGCTGGTCGAAACGTTCGACAACCTGCCCGTTTGCCCAACGGGGTGCCCCGACCCCTGCCCCTTGCCCGATGTTTGGCAAAACGCGCCGGGCGACGACTACGAGTGGAAGGTGTTCTCCGGACCGGGACTGACGTTCCCAACGGCAGGGCCGCCCGCCGCGCCCAACGGCACCGGCAACTACCTCTACTTCCGTAACGCTTGTTCGCCTACTGGTGCCTTCGGCAAAACCGCCGTTTTGCGCACGCTGTGCCTCGATGTGCAAGCCGATATAACCCACACCTGCCATTTTTCCTTCGATTTGTACATGAATACGACCTCTGGTCAAATGGGCACACTCGCCCTGCAAGCTTCCACCAACGGCGGTCAAAACTGGTCCGACGTGCAAACGTGGAATGGCAACATGGGAAAACAGTGGCACCGGAAGTACGTCAACCTCAGTCCGTACAACGGGCAGATCACACTGTTCCAGTTCGTGGCAACAGGCACGTTCGGAGCATTTGGCGACATAGCCATGGACAACCTTGCTTTTTACGGCTCGATAGAGGCGGGTACGCCCGACTACGTTTTTTACCTCGATGCCGACAACGACGGCTTCGGAGCACCCGATGTCCGGGTCATATCCTGCTTCCCAACCGCACCGCCCGGGTATGTGGCCACTGACGGCGATTGCGCTGACGGCGACCCCGATGTGCATCCCGGCGCGGCAGAAATTCTGTGCAACCAAATAGACGAAAACTGCAACGGCATGGCCGACGACGCTGTCATACCCACACCGGCAACACCGATGAGTGTGGAAATTTGCCTCGGCAGCCCCACCGCGCTCACCGTCACGGGCACGTCCAAAGGTGTTTTTTACTGGTACGACCAAGCCAGTAGCGGCATACCCGTGGCATCGGGCAGTACCTTGCTCCTGCCCAATTTGGCCGCTACTCATACCTACTTCCTCGCCGATTCGCTAACCGGCCCCAGCGCCGGTTGCGCCAGCTCGAGGGCCGCCGCCACGGTGACCGTGCGACCCAAGCCCGCCTTACTGCCCGCCGCCACACCTACTGTATGTTTAGGAAAAACAATTGATTTGTCGAGCCTGACAGTCACCGACACGGCCAATGCGAACGGCACCCTGACCTACCACAGCGCCACCCCGCCAACCCCTGCCAACCAATTGGCCAGCCCTGTGGTGCAGCCGCTAACGGCCACCACCTACCAGATTTTAAGCACCACGCCATTCGGTTGCACCGATATCGAACCGGTGTCGGTTTCGGTATTGCCCAGCCCGGTCGTTCAGGTTGTCCAGGGCGACTCGGTGCGTGTTTGCCGGGGCAAAACCCTGCAATTGCAGGCGTTGGAAAACGGTTCGGGCGTACCGCCCATTGGTTACACGTGGAGTACCGGATTGAATTTTCCGAACATACCCGTACAAGCGGGCAATATGCCCAATGTGGCCAATACCTACACCGTCACCGTAACAGATGCAAACGGCTGCACGGACACTGATCAGATCAACGTACATACCCTGAACAACGTGACCCAAACTGCTATCGCCTCGGTACAAAACGTGAACATTTGCGGTGGCAGCGACGGAAGCATCACGCTCACGCCATTGAACGGCACGCCCCCATACAAGTTTTCATGGGCAGGCAGTATGCTCAGCGGCGTAACAGGTACAGGCACCATCTCAGGCCTGATGCAGGGCAGTTACCGCATCACCGTAACGGATGCCACCAACGCAAGTTGCTCCATGGTCATGCCACAGATCGTGCTCAACGCACCCGGCCTCAACGTGCAATTGGACTCCATTGTCCACCCGGCTTGCCCCGACGCGCCCACGGGGTCTATTGTCCTAAATGTGACTGGCACCAACCCCACAGTCAACTGGAGCAACCAACAAACCGGCCCCACAGCCACTTTCCTCGACGCAGGCACGTACACGGCTACCATCACTGACGGCAACTGCACTCAGGTGTTGTCCAATTTAGAGGTCGTTTCGCCGCCGCCCAATACGATCCAGCAGAACAGCCTGAAAAACGTCTCGTGCTTTGGGTTGGCCAATGGCTCCATTGATTTGGCCGTGTTCGGGGCCACGCCACCCTACAGTTTTTTGTGGTCCGACGGGGCCATCACCGAAGATTTGACCGGCTTGCCATCGGGCATCTACCAGTGCGCTGTCACGGATGCCAATGGTTGCCAGTTTGCCTCACCATTGTTTTCCATAACCGAGCCGCAACAGCTCATCGTGCAGGTTGACTCCCTGCGAAACGTGCGATGTTTTGGTGAAACCAATGGTTTTTTGCGCATAAAGGCCTCTGGCGGTACGCCCCCGTACCAATACCTGTGGAACAACGGGGCCACCACGGCCACTCGTTCCGCGATCCCGGCAGGCATCTACACGGTGACCGTAACGGATGCCAACGGCTGTACCGCCAGCCGCTTGGCGGTGGTCACTCAACCGAGTTCCTTGCAAGTAGAAACCGCTGCCATTGCCAACCCGACATGCTCCGGTGCCTCGAATGGGAGTATTGAACTGTCGGTGGCGGGCGGCAAACCGCCGTACTTTTATTCCTGGAACATCGGCGGCAATACTGCCAAAATCCAAAATCTTGGCGTTGGCCAGTACCGGGCCACTATCGTTGATGGGCAAGGCTGCTCGGTCGTCACGTTATTTTACGCCCTAATCGCCCCCCAACTACTAAACGTGACTCTCGACAGCCTGCAAAACGTCGGCTGCAAAGGCAGCCCGACCGGCCTGATCGCGGTGAGTATCGGCGGCGCGGTCGGGCAAGTGGCGGCAACATGGAACGGCGCACCCGACGACCTGACCCTGAGCAATGCAGCTGCCGGGCAGTATATCCTGCGGGCGGTGGACACCCGCTCGTGTACCATTCTCGACACATTTACCATCTTCGAGCCAGCCTCGTCGCTGAGCATTTCGTTGCAAGAGGTTCGCGATGCCCTGTGCGCGGGCGAGCCGACCGGCAGCGTTACCCTGCGCGTAGCAGGCGGAACGCCGCCATACCAGTTTACGTGGAGCAATGGGGCTACTGCCCCAAATCTTCCTGCAGTACCTGCTGGCACGTACAGCCTGACCGTGACCGATGCCAACGACTGCACGCGCGTGTTGTCGGATATTGTAGTGGACGAACCGCCGCCGCTGCAGGCTATTGCAACAGTGGAGCGCATACCCTGTTTCGGTGTTCTCACGGGCAGCATCGAACTGGCGGTAAGCGGGGGCATACCCGCCTACCGGTACCTGTGGAATACGGCGGATACCACGAAAGATGTGTTCAACCTTGCCGCCGGGACGTATTCGGTGACCGTGCTGGATGCCATCGGCTGTGCTCAGGTTCTCACTGACCTGACCGTCGTGGATCAGTCCGACAATTTTTCCCTTTCGCCGCTTTCCATCGTGCCTGTTTCCTGCCATGCTGCCGACGATGGGCACATCGCCGTGGAGGTCAACAACGGAACGCCGCCGTTCCAGTTTTCATGGTCGGCACCGGTGGGTGTTCACCTCAATGTGCCCGTGCCGCGCGACACCGCCTTTGGGCTTTCGGGGGGCGATTACCGGGTTACCGTCACCGATGCTGACGGCTGCACGGCAGTTTCGACGATGTTCAACATTGAAGAAGCGCCTGATTTGCAATTGAATATCGAAGACATTGTCACCATAATGTGCAAAGGCGATTCCACGGGTTCCATAGCCACACAGGTTTCCGGCGGTGTGCCGCCCTACGGCTACCTATGGAATAACGGTGCTGCCCTCGCCGACCTAACAAATTTGCGGGCGGGCACCTACCAACTAACCGTGACCGATGTACGCGGCTGCTCCGTGGTGTCGGCCCAAGCCGTTGTCCATGAACCTGGCGCGCCGCTTGAGTTTGCCCTTGACGGACTTTCCCCCGACAAGTGCGGAAAAAACGAAGGTGCCATCGCGCTGCACGTTACCGGTGGCGTGCCGCCAAATACCTATTTGTGGAACAATGGTGCCCAAACCGCCGCGATCAGCAACCTGCCAGCGGGCATCTACCAACTAACTGTTACCGACAACCTCGGATGCGTACGGGAATCACAGCCGTACACCGTCTTGCAATTGGCCTCACCACTTGAGGTGCCGGCGCCCGTTGTCGTTGACGTGGCCTGCCGGGGCGACAGCACCGGAACCATCGTGCCCGCCGTGACAGGCGGCACCCCCGCGTACCAGTACGCCTGGAGCAATGGCTCAACGAGTGCTAGCTTGGCCAACATCCCCGCCGGAAGCTACACGCTTACCGTGTCTGATGCCGCCGGGTGCTTCGATTTTTGGAATTTTACCGTTGGTCAGCCAGCAACGGCTCTATCAGCCATTTGGACGACGGACTCCACCGCAAGCGGCTGGAGTGTCACCATCAACCCGCAAGGCGGCACCGACCCATACGACATCGTTTGGAGTGCGGCCACTGGCGGACAAACCGGCCCTGTGGCTACGGGACTGGCATCCGGCATCTACTCCGTGACTATTTCGGATGCAAACGACTGCGCGTTGGTGCTTCAAATTACCGTCGGTTCGGTGAGTAGCGCCGAAGCACCAAATGGTTTTGCCCGACTGCTGTTGGCCCCCAATCCGACGGCAGGGCGCACCCGACTGTTGCTTGATCTGGATGCACCCTTGGCAGCAGAAGTGCGGGTTTTCTCGAACATTGGGCGGGTAGTCTGGCAAACCGGTTTTGGAGAAAAAAACAGGCAGCACGCGCTGTGGATAGATTTTAGCGACCAGGCGGCTGGTATTTACCGTGTGTTGGTTCGGTTGGAAAATGGGGCGCTGCGGGTGGTGCCAGTGATAGTGTGGCGCTGATGTCAAACAGCCTCTTAAATTTTGCGAGCCTCTGTGGCACTTTTTAGTCGTTTTCGCCACTCCAAATAGCCCAAAACAGACAACACCAAAAAGGCGAGGTACTGGAAAGACGTGAACGCCAGCCCTTTCGCAAAGTAGAGTGGGATAGCCGCTGTATTGGTCAAGGCCCACCAAAACCAGCTCTCCAATTTTTTTCGGGCCATGAGGAGCATTCCAGTGTACGCCGTGGCCGAGGCAAAGGCATCGGCGAGCGGGACGATGCTGTCGGTCCAGTGGCTCAAGGCCAAGTACAGAAGAATCCAGCAAAGCAGGAAAAAACCACAGGCCTTAAGCCAGTCGGGAAGCGTACTGGAAGTGATGCGGAGAGGAGCATTATCGGGCCCTTTTTTAGCCCACATCAACCAGCCGAACAGGCTCATAGCGGTGTAGTACAAATTGACTCCCGCTTCGGCATACAGCCCTGCCGCCATGCTTAGGTATATGTAAATGGTGGTATTGACCAACCCGGTTGGATAAACCCAGATGTTTTCCTTCCGGGAAAACACCACACTGACGATGCCGAAGGTCACGGCGACAAATTCAAGCCAAGTGGTAGCGAGCAAGCCGTTCACCAATTGGAGCCAAATGTCGTGCAGCGTCATGGTTCAATACGTTCGTGGAAAAATACTTAGCGACGAAAACAGCAAAGCCTTCCGCTGCTGGTCAGCAACGGAAGGCTTTGGCAAGATGCGTTTCCCCGGAGGGTCACTGCGGAATTGTACTGCCGCAACTCGAATTCCACGGAAAAACCTGATCAAAAGGTTTAGTACCGCCTTTGCCGCCCTCAACTCGAACCATTTCATCTGGACGCAAGACGTTTACAGTTTCCTGAATAACTTCAAGTTGGCTCTTGCCATTATCGGGCTGCTCTTTAGGTGCAGGCTCGTTAGCTTTTTTAGAACGAAATGTGAACATAGGCCTTAAAACTATACCTTTTACAAAGGCCAAAGGTATGGGCTTTTATCAAAACGTCAAGGATACGGTCGGTTTTTTGTATAACAGGTGGCAAAATCAGGTTGATCGGCGGGAATGCGGGGGGCTTTGTGCAAACGACTGATTAAGGAACGGGGAGTTGTGCTCCTGTTTTTGTAGAATGGATACTCTTCAACTTCCTTGCCATAAACAATCCCCTCTCCGCACTGTTTCAATTTTTTTTGCTAAAAAATGGCGATCTACTCCATCCGCGACCTGGAAAAACTCACTGGGATCAAAGCCCATACCATTCGGGTTTGGGAGCAGCGCTATGGTTTAGTATCTCCCGCCCGTACCGACACGAACATCCGATTTTACTCGGACGAAAATCTTCGGCATCTGTTCAATGTGGCTTTGCTGAACCGGTACGGCTATAAAATCAGCAAACTGGCCAAAATGCAGCCGGAGGAAATAGCGGCCAAAGTGGCCGACTTCGCGCAAAACAACAACAGTCCCAATACCCAGGTGGAGGCCCTCACCTTGGCCATGCTTGGCTTTGACGAGGCTGCTTTCGACCGTGTTTTTGGAGCCTACTTTTGGGAAAACGGTTTTGAACAGACCCTGATTCAATTGATCTACCCGTTTTTGGACAGGCTCACGGCACTCTGGATGGCGCACAACGTGAGTCGTGCCCATGAGAAGTTTATCACCAACCTGATAAAACGCAAGATGATGGTGGCTATAGACAAAGAGTCTGTGCCATCCAACGGGGTAACGGGGGCCAAGCTGCTGCTCTATTTGCCAGACAACGACGGTCAGGAATTGACTTTGTTGTTTATGCACTACCTGCTAAAAACCCGCCACCACAACGTGGTTTACATCGGCACGGGCATTTCTCTGGACGACCTGCGCGATGCCACTGAGTCCTTTCGACCTGACTACGTTTTTACAATTCTGCACAATACCTTGCCTAAACAATCCGTCCAAGCGTACATTGATGCTGCAGCAGAAATAGCAGCCCCTGCGCAGGTCTTACTCACTGGGGCGCAAGTATTTGCTAATCCGGTAAAATTGCCAACGAATGCCCAGCACCTTAGCGGCATGTCGGACACACTCCAGTTTTTGAATACGCTCTAAGCCGCTTCTGGATCGGTGTCGCCTTCCGCTTTTTTGGGCGCAGCCTTTTTGCGCGGCTTGGCGGCGGGTTTTTCGGCCTCGGCGGTATCCGGCGGGGGCGCAGGGGTTTCTGCATCGGGCGCGGCTTTTTTGCGCGGAGCGGCCTTTTTGTGTTCTTCCGTCAACGTTTCTGCCACTTCTTCTACTTTTTCCACCACATCACCGAGCAGGTCGTCGGCCCTCTCGATGGCCTCGTCCAGCATGTCGCCAGCTTTTTGGCCGAGCACTTTCCCGACGGCCTTCACCGTGTCCAGCATATCCTCGAACGATTCGCCGAGCAATTTGCCTGCCACATCGAGTGTATTTTCTTCATCTTGGGGCTTCTCGGTGCTTTTCGGCTCTTCAGGCTGCGGTGGAGTATCCAGCGCCGCTGCGGTGATCTGTTCGGAGATTTCTTTTTTGGCAGCAGCCTTGGCCTCTTCAAATTTTTTCCGCTCTGCTTCTTTTTCGATGCGCTTGGTTTCTTTTTCCTTGGCGATATTCATCTGGCGCTCCACATCGGCGCGGGTGGCGTTCATTTCGTCCAATTTTTCGCGTTTGGATGACACACGCTCTTCGATCATTTTGATCTTGGCGCTACGGATTTGAGCCTCCAACTGCCCTTCGGTCGCAGCAATCTTTTTGCTTTGGAAAGCCAGTTCTTCCTCGTCGCGGCGTACACTGTCTTCCATCCGGCGGATGGCATCGCGCAGGCCCGCGACGCGGCGTTCGTGGCGTTCGACGAGGGAGCCTTCGTTGGCGCTGGGGCCGAAACGACGCTCTTTGGCCTTTTTGAAAGCCTTGTCTAAGCGGTCCCAGAGTTTGTTCCGGTGCTCATTGCCCATCTTGGCTTCGCGGTACTTGCGCTGCATATTTTTGAGGTCGTCGAACACGGAGTTGAGCTTGGCCCCACCAGCGGCTATGCGCTGTTCCACGTCTTCGAGTCGGGTAATAAAGTCATCGTACACCGATTGGGAGGTGGACAAGAACTCGTCCTGCACCTTCGTGCGCATTTTTTTCAGGTCGTCGAACAGGGCGTTAATATTGTCGCGCAGGTTGTCGGCATGATTGCGATACAGGTTGCGGTCGCGGGCCTGGTCCTGCACCTTGTCCCAGAAACCACGGAGGCTGTCCCAAACGCTGGCATCATAGGTTTGCAGGGCTTGGACTTTTTCCTTGAAATCGGCCAGTTCCTGTTGGTAAGCCTGGTGCAGCTTGGACGAAAGCACGGCGAAGTGCCACTCGGTCTGTGCGCGTTGGATAAGCCCGTTGCGGTCTTCGACCTTCAGGTCGTCGGGCAGCAGGCTGTCGGTCACGCTGAGCTCGCGCTCCAGCAGGGTGTGTTCAGCGGGAAACTCAACGTTGGTTCCTGTTTTCCATTCGTTCATCAACTTGTTGAAAAACTCCTCAGTGGCCACGGATTCCGGAAAGGTGTAGAGCAGTACTTTGTTCACTTCTGCCTTGAGCTCCAGTGCGATCAGGATTTTTTCGTTTGCTGCGTTGGTTCCCCAAACGACGATCTTGTTCTTCATTGCGTTACGGTATACGGTTGACGGTTGACGTGTGTGCAGTTGGTGGCCTTTGGCCATATCTCCGGTTTTGCCGGATTGAAATTGAGGGCGCAAAATTAGGCGGTGACCAATTGTTTTTGAGTTTTTGCCCGCCTTTGTTTCAAAATTCCTTGTGCAAAGAGATACTCGGCAATTTGAACGGCATTGGTGGCGGCACCTTTGCGAAGGTTGTCGGACACCACCCACATGTTGAGCGTGTTGGGCTGGCTCTCGTCGCGGCGCAGGCGGCCGACAAACACCTCGTCCTTGTCGTGCGCGTGCAGGGGCATAGGGTACTGGTGGTTGGCCACATCATCCACTACGACCACGCCGGGGGCTGCTTCGAGCAGGCGGCGCACCTCGTTTAGGTCAAAATCTTGTTCAAATTCCACATTCACAGCCTCCGAATGACCACCGACTACGGGTACGCGCACCGCCGTGGCGGTAACACGAATGGTGTCGTCACCCATGATTTTTTGGGTTTCCAGTACCATCTTCATTTCTTCTTTCGTGTAGCCGTTTTCCAAAAAAACGTCAATGTGCGGCAGCAGGTTCAGGTCAATCTGATGTGGGTAGGTGCGCTCGCCGGACTTGCCTTTGCGCTCGTTCATCAATTGGCTGACCGCTTTCACGCCCGTACCGGTGACCGATTGGTAGGTGCTGACCACGATGCGTTTGACGGTGTAACGATCGTGCAATGGCTTGAGTGCCACTACCATTTGAATGGTGGAGCAGTTCGGATTGGCGATGATCTTGTCCTTTTTGGTCAACACATGCGCGTTGACTTCGGGCACCACCAATTTTTTGTCGGCATCCATGCGCCAAGCGCTGGAGTTGTCAATGACTACAGTGCCGACCTCAGCAAACTTGGGTGCCCACTCCTTGGACGTACTTCCGCCAGCGCTGAAAATGGCCACGTCCGGTTTGCGCCGGATGGCCTCCTCCATTCCGATAATCTTGTGTCGCTTGCCGCGAAACTTGATCGTCTTGCCCACCGACCGCTCGGAGGCGACCGGTATCAACTTGGTCACGGGGAAATCGCGCTCTTCGAGCACCTGAAGCATTTTCGTGCCCACCAAACCAGTGGCACCTACAATGGCTACTTTCATTTTAAAAAAAGGTTATAGGTTATAGGAGGTTAGGGGGGGCTGGTTAGAGGGTTTCTGGTTAGAGGGTTTGCGCAACCAGAAACCATCTAACCGTCTAACCCTTTTTAGCCAGCAAAGGTATGGTGCAGAAAGGGGAGGTTGGGTGGGCGGTTGTTTGAATTTACTTGTATTCGCTACGGCACGGAAATTCAAACAGCCGCTAAGAGAAATTGGCTGAAAAGGCGACCTTCGCGCCGAAAAAAAAGAGATGGACATGTTTATTCGCCTACACAGGGAGGGTTTTGCCATTCTGATCGCTGTTACCCTTTTCCTGTTGCTGTTAAATGTCGCCCTGCGTTTGCTCGGCTCGTTGTACTTCTGGCCCGTTTTGGTGCTTTCCCTGATTATTTTTGGTTTGGTTGCCCAGTTCTTTCGGAACCCTGTGCGCATCATCCCGGTTAAGGACGACCACTTGGTGTACGCTCCTGCCGACGGCCGGGTTTGTGTGATTGAGGAGGTTTTTGAAGGCGAGTATTTCAAGGACAAACGGTTGCAGGTTTCTATTTTCATGTCGCCGCTCAATGTACACGTAAATCGCAACCCCGTTGGGGGAACCGTGCGGTACTTCCGGTACCATGCGGGCAAGTACTTGGTGGCCTGGCACCCGAAGAGCAGCACAGAAAACGAGCGGACGACGGTCGTTTACGACACCGGCGACGGCCAAATCCTGATGCGCCAGATCGCCGGGGCCGTGGCCAAACGCATCAAATGGTACGTAACCGAGGGGGATCAAGTAGAGCAGGGCAATGAAATGGGCTTTATCAAGTTCGGCTCACGCGTTGACCTGTTTTTGCCGATAAACACCAAAATCAACGTGGCCATGAACCAGCACGTGCGCGGCAACCTGGACGTGATCGCCAAACTGCCCAATTAAGAGCGTGTTTAAAATTTAGTCGCCGGGCTGCAAGCGGCAAATTTTGCTTCATCCGGCGTTAAAATTTTCGCCGTAGGCACCCGGCTACGGCTGCAAATTTTGCCTTGTCTGAAACAAATTTTGCTCACTTTCGCCTCGGCATTAAATTTTAAACACGCTCTAAAGCGAACCAATCGAATCAATAACCATGACGGAACAAGAAATTTTGCGCCGTGAAGCGCTCCAAAAACTGCGCGAAATCGGCATTGACCCCTACCCTGCCGAGCAGTTCATTGTCAGCGCTTTTGCCGCCGACATCATTGCCAATTACCAGGAGGACGTGCTGGAGGACGGCACCAAAAGCCGCCTCAATTTCCAACAAGTGGCGCTCGCTGGCCGCGTTATGGCCACGCGCGAAGCTGGCAAGGCGCTGTTTATGAACTTGCAGGACAGCAGCGGACGCATCCAGCTGTACCTCCGCCGCGACGATTTCGGCCAAGGCGAGGACTTCACGTTTTTTGATGTTGCCATAAAAAAACTGCTCGACCTCGGCGACTACATCGGTATACACGGTTTTGCCTTCAAAACCAAAACTGGTGAGGTGTCGGTACACGTTCAAGAACTGAAGTTTTTGGCCAAAAGCCTGCGCCCGCTGCCCATCGTGAAGCGCGATGCAGAGGGGCATATCTATGACGCGTTCACCGACCCGGAACAGCGCTACCGGATGCGGTATGTGGACCTCTCTGTGAATCCTGAGTTTCGCCAAATTTTTATCAAGCGCAGCAAAATGATCCGCACGATGCGGACCTTTTTGGACGAGCTGGGCCTGCTCGAAGTGGAAACACCGATTCTTCAACCCATCCACGGCGGCGCGGCGGCTCGCCCGTTCTCGACGCACCACAATACGCTGGACATGAAACTGTACCTGCGCATTGCCAACGAATTGTACCTCAAACGCCTCATCGTGGCAGGTTTCGACGGGGTGTACGAGTTCGCCAAAATGTTCCGAAACGAGGGCATGGACCGTACCCACAACCCGGAGTTCACCGCGCTGGAGTTTTATGTGGCCTACAAGGACTACAACTGGCTGATGGACGTGACCGAGCAGATGCTCGAGCGCGTGGCGCGTGCGTTGAGTGACGACGGCAGTGCCACCGTACAATTTGGCGAGCACGCCCTCGACTTTGCCGGGCCGTACACGCGTCTGACCATGTACGATGCCATCCACCAGTACACCGGCCTGAACGTGGAAACGGCCACCGAGCAGGACCTGCGTGCCTACTGCCGCCAGGAACACATCGAATTAGAGGCCAGTATGGGCAAGGCCAAACTGATTGACGAGATTTTCGGAGAAAAAGTGGAGCACCACCTGATCCAGCCCACGTTTCTGGTGGACTACCCGGTGGACATGTCGCCGCTCACCAAAAAACACCGCAGCAAGCCCGGCCTCGTGGAGCGTTTCGAACTGTTTATCAACGGCAAAGAAGTGGCCAACGCCTACTCGGAGCTCAACGACCCGCTCGACCAGCGCGAGCGCTTCGAAGATCAGCTCCGCCTCGCCGCTCGCGGCGACGAGGAAGCCATGGTCATGGACGAGGATTTCCTCCGTGCACTCGAGTACGGCATGCCGCCCACAGGCGGTATCGGCTTCGGTATAGACCGGCTCGCCATGCTGTTCACCGGGCAGACGAGTATCCAGGAGGTGCTGTTTTTTCCGCAGATGCGGGTGGAGGCTGGGTAGCACCTGTCAAAAACTTCCGCACCAGATTCAGCCCATAAACCCCGGCCAGTTGGATGTTTTTTGTCCGATCGCGGCCAAAAACATGTTTCTCCAAAACAACCCGCTCTCGGTTGCCCACGGCCATCCACACCGTACCCACGGGTTTTTCGTCGGTGCCGCCGCCGGGGCCGGCAATGCCGGAAATGGCCAACGCCAGATCGGTGCCAAACGCAGCCAGTGCTCCGGCCACCATCTCGGTCACCGTTTCGCCGCTCACGGCTCCGTGGCGGGCCAGCGTGTCGGCATGCACGCCGAGCAGGCCCGCTTTCGCCTCGTTGGAATAGCTGACTATGCTGCCTGGAAAATAGTCCGAAGCCCCTGGTACCGATGTGATCAGGTGCGCGACGTACCCGCCCGTGCAGCTCTCCGCTGTGGCAAACTGGAGTCCACGCGCACGCAGCAAGTTGCCCACCGCCAGTTCCAGTGTTTCCTCGTCGCGGCCGTACACCAGTTCGGGAATAAGGGCCAACAGTTCGGCGGCTTTGGCATCCAGCAGGGTGCTCAGACGAGACTCGGCATCGGGCGGCACGGGATCGGTTTCCCAAAGCCCGGTCAGGCGCAGCCGCACTTGGCCGAGTGCGGGCAGGTAGGCGAGTTTTAGGTTTTCCGGCAGGCTGTCTTCCCATACCTCAATGCGTTTGGCGATCGTGCTCTCGCCCTCGCCTACGGTGCGCAGGGTGCGGTGTGCGATGGGCCGCCCGGGAAAGCGCTCGCTCAGGCGGGGCAGCACTTCGGCGGACATCAGGTACTCCATCTCAAAGGGCACGCCGGGCAGGGAAACGAACACCTTGCTGCCGCGCTCGAACCACATGCCCGGAGCACTGCCCACCTTGTTGGTCAGCACCACGGCCGCGTCGGGCAGAGTGGCTTGTGCTCGTGCCGCATCTTCGGGCAGTTTTCGCCCGATTTTGGCAAAATAAGCGGCCATGCGGTCATAGGTTTCCTGGTGGAACGACATGGCAGAGCCAAAAAGATCGGCCAGTGTTTTTTTTGTGATGTCGTCCTTGGTCGGCCCAAGGCCACCGGTCAGGATAACTACATCGGCAAAGCGGGCAGCCTGCTCCAACCCGTCCTCGATAGCCTCGCGGGAATCGGATACGCTGCTTTTGCCCGTCACGCGGAAGCCGCGCAGGTTCAGTTGCCGGCTCATCCAAGCCGAGTTGGTGTCTATGATTTGGCCGATCAGAAGTTCGTCGCCGATGGTGAGCAGGTGAGCGTTCATGGAGATGGTTTGAATAGTTTGAATGGCCGCAAATGTCAAACTGTTCCGTTCCTTTGCGGCATATTTTTTTGCCGACCGGGCAATACAACCGTGCAATGAGACGTACTTGGCCGGAAACGAGCCTGGCGCAGCACGCCCAAGTTTTTGGAAAACAACGATTTGAAAAACACTCCGTTCACCACGCATCGCTCATCGCAAACACATGGCTCTTTGGGGAATTGACCTTGGCGGCACCAAAATAGAAGGTGCCGTTCTCGAAAGCCGCGAAAAACCCGTTCCGTTGGCTCGCCAACGCATCCCGACAGAAGCCGGTTTGGGCTACGAACACATCCTTGACCAGATCGCCCAATTGGTGGACCTGCTGGCCAACGAAACCGGCCAGCAGCCCGAGCGCATCGGCTTGGGGCACCCAGGGACCCTTGATCCCAACACTGGATTTGTAAAAAATGCCAACACGACGGCCCTGATCGGAAAGCCTTTCGACAGGGACTTGGAGCGCCGCCTCGGCGTGCCGGTGCGGTTGGCCAACGATGCCAACTGTTTTGCCGTTGCCGAGGCATTGCTCGGTGCCGTGCCCGACGTACTGCCCAACGCCGAGGTGGTGTTTGGTGTCATCCTCGGCACAGGCGTGGGTGGCGGTTTGGTGGTGCGGCAAAAAGTGCTGACCGGCAGGCAGGGCATCGCCGGAGAATGGGGCCACAATTACCTCGAAGCGAGCGGCGGCCCCTGCTATTGCGGCAAAACCGGCTGCGTAGAAACGGTCATATCCGGCCCCGCGTTAGAAAAATTTTACGCCCGCGAAAGCGGTCAGAGCCTGCACCTGCGCGACATTGTCCTGCGTGCCGAAGCGGGCACTGATCCTGTGGCCGTGGCCACAATGGACAGGCTCATTCACTTTTTTGGCAAGGCTATTGCGGTGGTTATCAATATTGTTGACCCGGATGCCATCGTCCTCGGCGGCGGTGTGGGCAATATAGATCAGCTTTACACCGACGGTGTGGCCGAAGCCCGCAAGCACCTATTCAACACCCGAATTGACACAGTTTTCCTAAAACCCAAACTGGGCGACAGCGCAGGGGTCTTCGGAGCTGCATTGCTTTTTTAAAAAATCAAAATCATCACACACGCATGAAAAACACATTTTTGCTCCTCTTTTGCCTCACAGCCACCTTTGCCACGGCCCAAGCCGAACTCAAACGGGCGTACAAACCCACAACGGTCGCCCCGAGCACATCCACCATTGCGGCACCGGTCACATACAGCACCGGCTCCCCGTCTCCCGCCCCGACTACGTACTCCACAGAGGCGGATGCTCGTCGCGCGACAGCCTTGGCCAAGGTACAAGGCACACAGGGCGGCACAACGGCAAAAGGCCTTCGCCCGTCAGAGTACAGCACCTCCGGCGGCGTGTCGCCCGCTATGTACTCCACAACCTCGGCGGCAGCCCCCGATCCGTCCACGACCGTGACCGTGAACGGATTGAATGTTCAGCGCAACGTGCGCAAAGGCCGGGGCCAGGTCGGCAACGACCTGTTCACGCCCGTGAGCGAGCTGCATTACGTTCAGTTTGCCGTTTACTGCCGCGACACGCCCGTAGATAAGGCACCGAGTATCGAGGGCCTGTACTTGCTCTGGCACCCCGGCAGCACCTGTCCCGGCGGAGAAAAGGGTGCCAGTTATATCGTAAAAGGCTACACCACAGCCGACGAGGCCAAGGCCGCCGTCCTGTCGTACAAGGCCAACAGGGTGGATTGCTGGTACAACCCCGCCCTCACCGGAGCAGAAGTGGAAATCATCGGTGTCCGGTAGAGCGGTGAGCGGGTGAGCGGTGAGCGGGTGAGCGGGTGAGCGGTGAGCGGGTGAGCGGGTGAGCGGTGAGCGGTGAGCGGGTGAGCGGTGAGCGGGTGAGCGGGTGAGCGGTGAGCGGGTGAGCGG
>JBEBHD010000341.1:0-4048 GCA_040080915.1 Saprospiraceae bacterium | reverse complement strand
CTTTTGGTGAGCCACATTTTTTCAACCAGCAAAACAGACACCGTCCGATGATCCTCGGCTCCGACACGACGCGATGCCATCCGCGTGGGTGCAACTGCCCGATTTGCCGGGGCAGCGGCGCTGCCACGACCTGGCGCGAGCGCAAACAGCATCGTCAAAACCACTTGCCGATCATTGACGCGCACTGCCACTACGGCCCCGGCGACGGGTTGAACGGCCCCTGGGACACCCGCGCCGACCCGACGAAATTCTTGCGCTGGGCAGACCAATCGGGCATCCACCGGATCAACCTGTTTGCGGCATTCCACTCCGACTACCGCACGGCCAACCGCATCGTGGCCCGGCTGGTTCGGCGGCATCCCGACCGTTTTTTCGGCTTTGCCTTCGTGCACGCCGAGCGCGACCGCGGGCGCATCCGCGACCTCGTGCGCGAGGCCGTGGAGGAGCACGGGTTTCGAGGCATCAAGGCGCACCGCCACGATGCAGACCTGACCCGCGAGGTGTGCGAAACGGCCCGTGCCTACCGACTGCCGGTGCTGTACGACCTGATGGGCAACGTGACCAGCATCGAACTGTTTGCCACCGAGTACCCGGACGTGAATTTCATCATCCCGCACCTCGGTAGTTTTGCCGACGACTGGAAGGCGCAACTGAACTTCATCCCGTACCTCGAGCGCCATGTCAACGTACACACCGACACCTCCGGCGTACGCCGCTTCGATCTGTTAGAAATGGCCGTGCAGCGGGCCGGGGCGCACAAGGTGCTGTTCGGCTCCGACGGGCCGTGGCTGCACCCCGGGGTGGAATTAGAAAAAGTGTACGCCCTGCGTCTACCGCCCCAACAGGAAGCCCTGGTGCTCGGCGGGAATTTTTTGCGGCTGATCTCGGCCACGCGAACTGTCCCCCTTCGAGCCGAACCGCTTTTTGCCTCCAGCGAGGCGCGTTTGCCGCTTGTCGGTGGCGACCCGTGGCTGCGGGAGGGGGTGGTGGTTTGACACTATAATTTTTTCACTTTTCCGCCTTTCCGGTAAGGCGATCCTATCAATCATTCATTTTCTCACCATTAAAATGCCATGCTATTATGAACGAATACTCAATGTCTCCCGATTCCTCCACTTCCCCACGCGCATACGTCCAGACCGGGGTTCCGCAATCGTTCACGATTGACGGTTTTCGATTAAACAAGTCGGATCTTCTGCCCGATCATATTAAAGCCCTGAACAACCTTGCCAAATTGATTGCCGACACACATCAAACCCAACAACCCGTACTTGAGATCGTGTTTGTTGGCTTTGCGGATACCAGCGGCACGTTCACATACAATCATTATCTCGGCTTAAAAAGGGCCTGCTCGGCTGCGACGCACCTCCTGTATGTTTTGCACGACAAATACAGGGCGCAACTAAAATTTCCCGTACCCGTCACCCTGAACACGGAGGGCAAATTGACCATTGTTTCTGCCGACAGGCCTGAAAAAAACCGTCGTGTCGAGATTTGGTTGCGGGCAGAACTTCCTCGTCGAGGATACCCCCCTCATGGCCACAATCGGGGAGGCAGCCAACAGGGGCCTTACCAACAACACGAAACGGTACTTGACGAAATCATGCAAAATTTGTAGGCAAAAACGGCTTGTTTCACACCTCCGGTTGTTGCCAACCGGGCAAACTTTCAAACAATGAGAACCTTTCTTGATGAAATATTTGAAATGGAAACCCCCACCGCGCACAAAAAACCATGCGGCTGCGGCTGCGGTTGTCCAACCTGTTCTGGTGCCGCCGAAACAGCCCTGCACGAGATGGAGTACGAGGATGAACTCGGCCCAAGCGAAATCAATTCTGCTGTTGCCTACAACCGAAGCAGTGCGGCCCAATTGGGTTGGGGCAACCGCCGCAACGACATTGTGGGGAAATTGCTACGCCTGAACTTTACGCCCGACGAGCCGACGTTCGCGGCGCTGGTGTCGGGTTGGCAGCTCGCCAACGGTTTGACGGCCGATGGAAAGATCGGGCAAAAAACATGGGAGGCCATGCAACGCATCTTAGCCCAGTTGCTTTCCGGCACCCTGCCCGTTCCAAGCGGGGGAATAGAAGATTTTACCGCCCGGGCCACGCCCGCCCGTTGCGCATCGGCCCGAAACGCGTCAAGTTGCCTTGGCGGCACTCGACCATTGTCCAACGTCAATGCCGTAGTTTTGCATCAAACCGCCGGCGGGCTGAACAATGACCCCAACCATTACCTTTGGGTGGGAGCGCATTTTGTCGTCTTGCCCAACGGTAGAATTATACAGCTTTACCCGGAGTCGAGAGTTGTGTACCATGCCAATAGTTTCAACAGCAGAAGCGTGGGCATCGAATTTGCCGGAACATTTGCCAGCGATACGGGTAAATGCTGGTGGGATTCGGGCAAATACGTGAACCGAGGCTATGGCGGCAGCAGCCGTATGTGCGGCGAGCCAACCGCCGCCCAAATCGCTTCTGGTCGGCGATTGCTGACTGCTCTGAAAACCAGGATTCCATCGCTCAAATACGTTTTCGCACACCGGCAGGCCAGTTCGAGTCGGGACAACGACCCGGGGCCGACGGTTTGGCTCCAAGTCGGCGAATGGGCCAAGCAACGCCTTGGGCTTAGCGATGGCGGCAACTACAAGGAAGGATCGGGCAACCCGATACCCGATTCGTGGCGCAGGGGAACGATTACACCCTGACCTTACTCGCCCACTTCTCCAGGCACCCGCCCCTCTCGCACCGCCGCGAGGTACAGCTGAATCGTCCGGTCGCTCACCTGCAGCCGGTACGCTGCGTCCTGCAGGTTGCCGTCGGCTTCGAGGATGGCCAGTTCCATAGCTTTATTGCTAACGCAGCGCTTGATCTCCTTCAGGCCGATGCCGTTGGCGATGGCGATTCGGAGCGCCGACTCGAACTCGCTGATATTCCACGGGTTTTGCAGCCGCTCCACATCGGGTCGGTCCTGTTCGGGCAGCTCGCCCACCGTGACGGGGCCGCGCCCGATGTGCCGGTAGGCGATGCGGGCCACGAGCTGCTGTAGCTCGCGCACGTTGCCGGGGTAGGGGCGCGTGCGCAGGTAGGTAAGCAGGTGCTCATCGAATGTTGCGACCCTGTCCAAACCAAGGGCTTGTTTTAGAAAATAAGCAGCCAGAACGGGCACATCATCAATGCGCTCGCGCAGGGGCGGCACATGGCACACGCAAGCAGAAAGGCGGAAAAACAGGTCTTCCCTAAAACCTCCGCGCCGCACCTCGGCACTCAGATCGCGGTTGGTGGCCGATACTAACCTGAAATTGGTGTGCCGCCAAAAGTTGCTGCCCACCCGCTTGTACATTTTTTCCTGAACGGCTCGCAATAGCTCGGCCTGCAAGGGCAGGGGCAGCTCGCCGATCTCGTCTAAGAACAGAGTGCCGCCATCGGCCAGCGCAAACGCGCCGTCGCGGTTGGCCACGGCATTGGTGAACGCGCCTTTTTCGTGACCGAAAAACTCGCTGCCCGACAGCTCGGGCGATACGGTGGTGCAGTCCAGCACGACCAGGTCGCGTTTGTTCGCCCGGCCGTCGAGCTGGTGGATCAGGCGTGCCAGCAGTTCCTTACCAGTGCCGCTCTCGCCGAGCAGCAGCACGGGAGCTGAGCTATACACAGCTATTTCTACTACCTGGCGAAGCAGTTTGCGCCAACTGGGGCTGCTGCCGATCAACTGTTCTTTTACGACGGCGGTTTCCAGCAGGTTGTCCACGTCTGTCCATCGCTTGAGCCGGGCCTTCAAAATTTGGTCCGGCTCGGGCAAGAGGTTCCACTGCAACACCTCCTCGGCTCCCGAATGGAGGAGCTCCCAAATTTTGTGGTGCTCCAACGGCCGGTTGTACAACCCGATGCAAATGGTGTGCAGGTCCTGTTGTTTGCAGTAGGCCAAAAAATCACAGACTTCCGTCCAAGCCGAGCTCTCACCCAGAAGTAGGAGGGCCGTCCGGGTCTGTTCATCCGGAACATCGGTACTGACCATACCGGACGCAGCAAGCATGCCCCGAAGCCGGTCGGCT
>JBEBHD010000122.1:0-15234 GCA_040080915.1 Saprospiraceae bacterium | reverse complement strand
TTCGAGCACGACCTGATCCACACCAAATTGGAACTGTCGTTCGATTGGGCAAAAAAACGGGCCATCGGCCGGGCCACCCTCTCCCTGCGCCCCTGGTTTTACGCCACCGACAAACTCACCCTTGATGCCAAAAATTTTGACATCCACTACGTTGGTTTTGAGGGCAAAAAGGACAGCCTGAAGTACGAATACAACAACGAAAAACTCGTCGTGAACCTCGGTAAAACGTTTACCCGCACGGACGAATACAAAATTGTAATCAACTACACGGCCAAGCCCGACGAACGCGAATCCTTCGGAGGCAGTGCGGCTATCACCAGCGACAAAGGCTTGTACTTTATAAATGCCGACGGCGCTGACACCTCCAAACCCCGCCAGATATGGACCCAGGGAGAGACGGAGAGCAACTCCTTTTGGTTTCCCACAGTGGACAAACCCAATGAGCGCTGCACACAGGAGATGTACATCACCGTGGAAAACAAGTACAAAACCCTGTCCAACGGCGTACTCGTGTCGTCCAAAAAAAACACCGACGGCACCCGCACCGATTATTGGAAAATGGACAAACCCCACGCGCCTTACCTGTTTATGATGGCCATTGGCGAGTACGCGGTAGTGAAAGACAAATGGCGCAATATCCCGTTGGAATATTATGTGGAGCCCAAGTTTGAGCAGTATGCCCGCGATATTTTCCCGCACACGCCCGAAATGCTGGAGTTTTTTTCCAAAAAACTCGGGTACGACTACCCGTGGCCCAAGTATTCCCAAGTGGTCGTGCGCGACTATGTGAGCGGGGCCATGGAAAACACCTCCGCCGTTATTTTCGGCGAGTTTGTTCAGATGGACAAGCGCGGCCTGTTGGACAACCACATGACCAATGAAAAGGTGGTGTCCCACGAAATGTTCCACCACTGGTTCGGCGACTTAGTGACCACCGAGAGCTGGGCCAACCTGACCCTCAACGAGGGCTTCGCCAACTATTCGGAGTACCTCTGGTTTGAACACAAGTACGGTCGCGACGAGGCCGACTACCACGAATTTTCCGAGCGCCAGGGCTACATCTACTCGGCTCTCGACGGCGGCCACCCGCTCATTAATTTCGGATATGAGAGCCGCGAGAACATGTTCGATGCCCACTCGTACAACAAAGGCGGGGCCATCCTGCACATGCTCCGCACGCAAGTCGGTGACGATGCTTTTTTCGCCGCCCTCAACCGCTACCTCAAGCGCAACGAATACACCGATGTGGAAGCGCACGAACTGCGCCTGGCTTTCGAGGACGTGACCGGCCAAGACCTGAACTGGTTCTTCAACCAGTGGTTCTTCGACTCCGGCCACCCCAACCTCGACATCAGTTACGACTGGGACGAAGCCACGGGCAAGGCCAGCGTCACCATTGCCCAAACGCAGGAAGCCAACAAACAAACACCCTATGTGTACGACCTGCCCCTCAACGTGGACGTGTACGATGCCTCCGGCAAAGCACGTCGGGAGTCCATCCGGGTCACCAAACGCACCCAGACGTTTTATTTTGATGCTCCGGTCAAACCCGCATTTGTCAATGTGGATGCCGACAAGGCTCTGCTCGCGGTCAAAAACGACCAGCACACGCCGGAAGAATGGGCGTTTCTGTACCGCAACGGCCCCCGTTGGCAAGACCGCTGGGAGGCTATCGGTGGCTTGAAAACCGACAAATCAGCGCTGGCCAAGCAGGTACTCGCCAGCGCACTTGGCGACAAGCATTGGTCCATCCGGTTGGAAGCCCTGTCGGCAGCCGATATGGAAAACGCCGAGGTTCAGGCTGCAGTGGCCCGTTTGGCCGAAAGCGACCCGAAGCCTGATGTACGGGCCACGGCTATCAAAACCCTGAGCCAAACGGAAGACCCTGCGTACATTCCCGTTTATGAAAAAGGTTTGGGCGATGATCAGCCGTACAGCGTATTGAGCGAAGCGCTTGATGCTTTGGGTCTGGCAGCGTCTGAAAAGGCCCTCATTGCTGCAAAAAAATTCGAAAACGACGACAACGAAAGCGTTGTGATCCCGTTGGCCAGATTGTATGCCGGCACCCCAAAACCGGAGGCATTCCAGTGGTTTTTGGCTCGCGGTAAAAAACCGGACGGCATGGCTGCTTTCGAATTTTTTGAGTCTTTTACGCAATACCTGACCGAACTGAACGACCAAACTCTTATTGATCAGGCCATTCCCATGACCCAGACCGTTGCACTGGATCCCAACCAAAGTCCCTTCCGGCGTTTCGCCAACGCACGGGTGATCGCCGAGCTGCGCAATTTTTTCCGCGCAAAGGAAAACACGGCCAAGGCCGATGAGCTGCAGCGTATACTGACTGAAATCCGCGAAAAAGAAACGGACGAAACCTTGAAGATGTACTACGGGTTGTTTGATCAGCCGTAGGCAAACAACCCACGAGGCTACATTACTGGACAATTTCAAATGCACCGCAGAGACGCGGAGTTTGTGATAACCAAGTCATTAAAACTCAGCGCCTCTGCGGTGTATTTTTATTCCACCACGGCCACGCATTTCAGTTCGATGGCGATCGGCGTTGGCAGGCTGTCAATGCCGACGGTGGTGCGGCAGGGTTGGTTGTCGTGGAAGTATTCAGCGTAAATGCGGTTGAACGTGTGGAAATCCCGCTGCATGTTGGTCAGAAAAACCGTCACATCTACGAGGTCTTCCCAGCGGGCACCGCTGGCCTCGAGCACCGTGCGTACATTGCGGAACACGGAATGCACCTGCGCTTCAAAGTCGAATTCGGTAAAGTTTCCCGTTGGACTGCGTTTCAGGCCGGGTACGCCATCGGTTTGCGGGTCGCGCGGGCCGATACCGGAAAGGAAAAGCAGATTGCCCACGCGGCGTGCGTGCGGGTACAGGCCCACGGGCTTGGGCGCGTTGGGCGCGTCAATTTTTTGGGAGGAACCGGCCTGGCCTGAGGGTTTTTCTTGCGTTGCGTCGCTCATGGTTGGTGAAAGTGTAAAAACAGGTTATGCCGGGTTCATAGAGGCAATGGTACCACATTTCAATCAACCACCACACAGCGGGCCAATTGGACATCCCAGTTCAGCCCGGTGCATTCGCCTTTAATCGTAAGGATTTCGCCGGGCCGAAAAGTGGTTCGATCGTGTTTGGTGTTGGGGTCAAACTCGCACAAGACACCGTTTTCGCCTCCGGTTTCGAGCACGACCTTAGGGGTACCGTCTTCCAGCGTGGAAGCTTCCCGCACCGTGCCGCGCACGGTCACGATCTTGCCCCCGTACCGGGCGTGCGCGGCTGCCTCGTCGGCTTCGTAGGCTTGGTACAGCGCCGCCGCCTCTACGGCCAAGTCGGACGTTTGGTTGGCCATACTCGGCACTTTTTGATTGAAAAGGTAAAAACCGATACCGCCAGCAACGACGGCGAGCACTCCCAAGGCTAGCAATATTTTCTTCATGGCCGTTTTTTATGGAATGAGCGGTTAGAGCGTGTTTAAATTTCAGTGCCGAGGCGAAAGCGAGCAAATTTTGTTTCAGGCAAGGCAAAATTTGCAGGCATAGCCGGTTGTCTATGGCGAAAATTTTAACGCAGCATGAAGCAAAATTTGCCGCTTGCAGCCCGGCGGCTGAAATTTAAACACGCTCTTAGTTGTTCGGTGCTCCGGCCCTTACCCACGCCTCGATCTTGGCGCGGTTGCAAGCCGACAAGAGGCCCGTGGGTGGCATGGGCTGCGATTGGCTGTTGATGCGGTTGAGCAGTTTGCCGTTGTTGGCTACCGCTGCGAACTGGGCGTGGGTTTCGTAGGGGATGAGTGAATAGGTTGATGCCGAGGGCAGGTGACAGCCGTCGCAGTTTTGCTGCAAAATTTCCCGGATTTCCACGCTGTAGCGCATACCGGCGGTGTCGCAATTGGTCAACGGTGGGCCGTACAGGTCTTCCTCGTTGTCGTAATAGCAGGCGACTGGCAGCGAGGCCAACAACAGACCGGAAAACAAAGCCAAGGCGGCGAGCGATTTTTTCATAAACAGAAAGCGATTTTTCTTTAAGTGGCAGAAGTACTCGGTAACGGGCAAAGGTAACCATCGAACGCGGAAACGCGGATTCTGCTCCTCTGGCATTTTGTTCCTTGTTTTCTTGTAACTATTTAGCACTTGTTACGGCGAACCATTTTTAACCACAGATTTTCACAGATTCACACAGATTTTCCCTTTCCGTTTAAAAAACCTGTGTGAATCTGTGAAAATCTGTGGTGCACTTTATTGCGTTTAGTGCCACCTCAAGCGGGTACTAAACAGTTATGTTTCCTTTAGAGCGTGTTTAAACTCACACTACTGGACATTTTTGGAACGAGACCTTCCAGGTTTGCGAAACCTGGAAGGTCTGGAAGCCCGGAAAACAGAAATGTCCAGTATTGTGGTTTAAACTTCAGTCGCCGGGCTGCAAGCGGCAAATTTTGCTTCATGCTGCGTTGAAATTTTCGCCGTAGGCACCCGGCTACGGCTGCAAATTTCGCCTTGCCTGAAACAAAATTCGCTCGCTTTCGCCTCAGCACTGAAATTTAAACACGCTCTAAGCGACAATAGACACAGGCTCCATCGGACGGGTTTGTTCCACCAATCGGCGTGCTTCGCGCAGCGCCTGGGCGTGAAAATGTTCCGGCGGCACGGCTTTGGCAAACTTCACCAAGTCGGCCCAGCGCAGCAGCTCGGCCAGCGATACCTGTAAGGGTTCCGACAAGCCCTTGTCATGTAGCAAAAGCAAGATATCGTCAGTAGCCGATTCCAATGCTGGCACGCGGTACCGGCGCTCGATGTATTCGCGCACGATGTGGCTCAGTTCCGAGTGGTAGGCTTTCACCTGGCCCTGTTGCCAGTACCGGTGCTGCTCCAGTTCGACCAATTGGCGCAGGGCCAGTTCGTGGGGTGGCAGTTGGTGGAAGCGTTCCGCCAACAGTCCCGATTTTTTTTTGCGCAGCAAAAACCACCATACTGCCAGCGCCAGCACGAGCAACCCAGCCGTGATAATGGCGAATGGCAACAGGAAATCACGCCAGTTAGTCGGTTCGCGCCGGATATCCTTGATGCTGTTCATTCCGGCCAGATCGCCGGGGGCTGGCGTGGGCAGTACCTTGATTTGGAGCGGGTTGGTATGCGCAGCCTTGCCATCTTCCAGAGAAATGCCGAGAGGGGGCAGCCAGAGCTCGGCAGAGTCGAAGGCGACGAGCATCACGTCCTTGACCCAGTGCCCGTTGCGGCGCTGCCAACCTGTGGCTTGGAGCCTGTTTTGCGCGGGTACCAATGTTTCCCAGGAGGAAAAATCAATGTCTTCGGGCTGGCCCAGGCGTTCTGGCACGCTGAGGTGCAAGATGAAGGGGTTGCCTGTTTCCACGTAGCCGCTGTCGAAGGAGGCCAGAGCATCGGCTGTTTGCGCACCCGAGGGCCAGGCGAACAGAAAAAGGAAAAAAACGATGCTTGTAAAAAAAATCCTGTTCAACGTCTGAGTGTTCTGTTGGAAAATGCAAAAAACGACAATGCGCAAAAGTAAGTACCGCTCTTGAAAAGTAGAAATTTTGCCTTTTGGGGTGGAGGTACTACCTTCGCGCCTCTTTTGAGCAAAAGCAAGCGCTCATCCAAACACAATAACACACAAGCACCGCCAAATTATGTCGCAGTTCAAATCGGATGTCGAGGCCGTTGACGCATTAGCGCAAGCCTACAAAGACCTGTCTCAAGAAATCGGAAAGATCATCGTAGGCCAGGACGAGGTCGTGAAGGCCGTTATCGTTTCGCTTTTTTCCAATGGCCACTCGCTGCTCGTCGGCGTGCCGGGCTTGGCCAAAACCCTGCTCGTAAGCACCATTTCGGAGGTGCTCGACCTGGAGTTCAAGCGCATTCAGTTTACGCCCGACCTCATGCCGTCGGATATTACCGGCTCAGAAATCCTCGACGAGGATCGCCACTTCCGTTTTGTTCGCGGCCCTGTTTTCGCCAATATTGTGCTGGCCGATGAGATCAACCGCACCCCGCCCAAGACGCAAGCCGCCTTGCTCGAAGCCATGCAGGAACGCGTGGTGACCGTGGGCGGCAACCGCCACACCCTGCCCGCACCATTTTTCGTGTTGGCCACCCAAAACCCCATTGAGCAGGAAGGTACGTACCCCTTGCCGGAAGCTCAGTTGGACCGTTTCATGTTCAACATTCCGCTGGACTATCCCAGCTACGATGAGGAAGTGCTCGTGGTAAAAAACACCACGACCTCCCGCGATGTGACGCTCAAACACGTGCTGACCGCCGCTGATATCCAGGCGTTTCAGCAACTGATCCGCAAGATACCAGTGGCTGATAACGTGCTTGAATACTGTGTCGGCCTTGCTTCCAAAACCCGCCCGAACACCCCGCGTGCAGCAAAAGAAGCCAACGAATACCTGACTTGGGGAGCTGGCCCCCGGGCCAGCCAATACCTCGCGCTCGGGGCCAAGTGCCACGCCGCTATCCGCGGCAAGTACTCGCCCGACATCGAAGACGTGCAGGCTATCGCCAATCTTGTGCTGCGCCACCGCATCGTTCGCAATTTCAAGGCCGAAGCGGAAGGTGTGTCGGAGGAGAATATCGTAGAGGCGCTGATGTGAGGCAAAAAAAAGGCGGTGCTCGTTTGCACCGCCCTGGTATTGTCGCCTCGTGAAAGTCTGTAAAACCAAAACAGCCGGAGAGGCCGTTGCACTTGTTTTACGGTACAAATGTTCGGCCTTTGCCCGGGTTGCGCAGCAACAAAAAGTGCGAATTTGTTACCTCGGCAATTGGCGTGCTTTACCTTGGTGTTTTACCTAACTTGCTGAAAACGAGGCTTTGTATTGTTCCAAAACCGACTGTATTTGCCTGTGGCTAGTCGTTTTTTAGCCGGTTTTTGGGGCACATTTTTCAATTTTTACGGTGCCAGGCGCTCGATTTTCCAGCCCAATTCAATTCGAGTGTACAAGATGCGGTCGTGTAGGCGGCTTTCGCGGCCCTGCCAAAACTCAATGCGATCTGGTCGTACCCGGTAACCGCCCCAAAACGGCGGCAGCGGCAGTACCTCGTCGTGGTTGAATGTGCTCGTCATCTCGGCCATCCTGGCTTCCAGTATTGTACGGGCTTCGATGACCTGGCTCTGCGGGCTGGCCCATGCTCCGATCTGGCTCATCTTGGGGCGGCTTTGAAAATACGCCCTTGATTCCTCCTCCGATACACGCTCAACGCTGCCTTCTATACGCACCTGCCGCTCCAGTTCGAGCCAGGTGAAGAGCAGGGCTGCTTGTGGGTTGTCGTCCAGTTCTGCGCCTTTTTGGCTGTGGTAGTTGGTGAAAAAAACAAAACCAGCGTTATCAAAACCTTTGAGCAGCACGGTGCGTGCGCTGGGGCGGCCCTCGCGCGTGGCCGTGGCCAGCGTCATGGCGTTGGGTTCGGGCAGGTTGCTGGCCAACGCTTCGCGAAACCAGTAGTCAAACTGCTCGATCGGGTCGTTTTTTACCCCTGTTTTAGAAAGCGATTCTTGGGTATAATTGCGCCGCAGGGCAGCAATGTCGGGAGGAGCGGTGGTCATGGCAAAAACAATTTATGCGCCTGCAAATACGAGCGTGTTTACATTTCAGTTCCGCTTGCAGCCCGGTGCCTGATATGTAAACACGCTCTAATCCCACTGATCTACCGTGCATACGCCACGGCCCGTTTTTCGCGGATGACCGTCACCCGGATTTGGCCGGGGTACTGCATTTCGTCCTGGATTTTTTGCGAGATCATAAACGACAGATCGTCGGCGTACTGGTCGGTCACCTTGTCGGCCTCCACGATGACGCGCAGCTCACGGCCTGCCTGCATGGCGAACGCCTTAGACACGCCCTCATAACTCATTGCCAGGTCTTCGAGTTCGCCGATGCGCTTGAGGTAGTTTTCCAAAATTTCGCGACGGGCACCTGGGCGGGCACCGGAAATGGCATCACATGCCTGTACGATGGGCGAGATGAGGTTGTTCATCTCGACCTCGTCGTGGTGGGCACCTACCGCATTGATGATGACCGGGTGTTCGCCGAATTGTTCGCAGAGCTTCATGCCTACGAGTGCGTGCGACAACTCGGTTTCCTCTTCGGCTACTTTGCCGATATCGTGCAGCAGGCCGGCGCGTTTGGCCATTTTGATCTGCTTGGGATTGAGGCCGAGTTCGGCGGCCATTGTGGCGCACAAGTTGGCTGTTTCGATGGAGTGTTTGAGCAGGTTTTGGCCGTAGGACGAGCGGAATCGCATACGGCCTACCATACGCACGAGCGCCGCATTGAGGCCGTGGATATTCAGTTCGATCACCGTTCGTTCGCCGATTTCGATGATCTGCTCTTCAAGCTGCTTGCGCACCTTGGCCACCACTTCTTCGATACGGGCGGGGTGGATGCGGCCGTCGGCGGTGAGGCGCTGGAGTGACAGGCGTGCCACTTCGCGGCGGATGGGGTCGAACGATGAGATGACAATGGCCTCGGGGGTGTCGTCCACGATGATCTCCACGCCGGTAGCGGCTTCGAGGGCACGAATATTGCGGCCCTCGCGACCGATGATCTGGCCCTTCATGTCGTCGTTCTCCAAGTTGAACACCGAAACCGTGTTTTCAATGGTGAACTCGGCGGCGGTGCGCTGGATGGTCTGGATGACGATCTTTTTGGCTTCCTTGCTGGCGTTCAGTTTGGCTTGGTTGACGGCATCTTTGACGATGGACAGCACCTCGCTCTCGCTCTTGGCCCGTACGGCCTCGAGCAGTTGGTCTTTGGCATCCTGTTGGTTGAGCTGGGCTATTTTTTCCAGCATCTTGATGCGCTCCTCGTTGGCAGCGTCCAGTTCCTCTCTTTTCTTCTGAACGATCTTGAGCTGCTTGTCCAAGTTTTCACGCAGCACCTCGATTTCGAGTTCCTTGTTTTCCACGTCCGCCTTTTTGGCGTTGAACTCGTTGAGGCGGCCCTGAAACAGTTCCTGTTCTACTTGGAGGTCTTTTTGTTTGCTGACGACCTCCATTTCCATTTCTTTCAGGCCGATCTGGTGCTGTGCCTTTTCGGTGTCGAATTGGCTGCGCATCTGGGCGTAGCGCTCTTTGGCCTCCTGGATTTTTTGCTGCTTGATGCGCTCGTTCTCGCCTTCGGCCTTGCCCACAATTTTTTCGGCCTGCACGGCGGCTTCGTCGGTCATGCGCTTGGCGGTCAGGCGGGCCTCCTGAATGGCGAGGTCAGCTTGGCGATTGGCTTCTTCTACCGCCTTTTGGTGGGATTGTTTGCTGGCCCGGCTGGCGATGAAGTACGCCACGATGCCGCCTACCACCAGACCTATGGCAATTCCTATTCCTATATCCATTGTCGTTTTACATTTATTGTTAAAATAAACAGCACTTGGTAGCCCCGAACGGGCCTTATTTTCGAATACTGGCACTTAATTTTTGTTCAAACACCTGCTGCAATTGCTGCATCAGTGCGTCAATTTCTTTTTCCTGAAGGGTCTTCTGCGGGTCTTCGAACAGGAAACTCACGGCGTAGGATTTTTTGCCCGAGCCGAGTTTGTTTTCGTCCTCGAACACGTCGAAGAGGTTGACCTCCCGGAGCAGTTTTTTGGCGGTCTTGGCCGCCAGTTGGCGAACCTCGGCAAATGAAACCGACCGGTCGAGCACCAGCGCAAGGTCGCGGCGTACGACGGGAAATTTGCTCAGTTCCTGAAATTGTATGCGCGTGCTGCCCAGAGCCTCCAGCACGTTGTCGAAATGGAAGTCGGCGAAATAGACGGCATTTTTGATGTCCATCTTTTTGGAAACAGCGGGCGCGACCTGTCCGAACGTCACGAGTTCTTTCGGCCCGCGGTGGTAGCGCAGGGCATACCGGAAGGGCGTTTCCTGCACAGTTGTTTCTTGAAAACCGCTGATGCCAAGCCGCGCGAGCAGGTTTTGTACGTAGGTTTTCAGGGTAAAAAAATCTGCGTCCGCTTTTGCTGCAGGCTGCCAGCTCTCCGGTGCGTAAGCGCCCGTCACGAAAACGGCAAGGTGGTTGGTTTCTGAGTGGCCGTCGAGCGGTGCCTGATATGTTTTTCCAAACTCGTATAGCCGCAGGTCGGCGTTTTGGCGGTTTTGGTTGTGCCGGATAGTTTCTAAGCCGCTGAGCAGGAGCGAGGGGCGCATGCAGTCGAGGCCTTGGTTGGCGGTGTTGTGTACGAAAACCAGCGCTTCCTTGGGTACGGGCAGCAGGGCACCGTCGCCGGTGTGGTAGGCCGAGTTGGTGAGCGACAGGTTCATGCACTCGTAAAATCCGTTGGCCGAAAGGAGGTCCGCGGCGAGGTTGCGCGCGGCATCGGGGTCAGGCCGGGGCGTGATTTCCATGCTGGTGCGCATACGCGCGGGCATGGGCACCGAATCGAGCCCGTGTACGCGCAGGATTTCCTCGATCACGTCGGCCTCTCGGGTCACGTCGGGCTTGTTGGTTGGCACCACAGCGGCGAAGCCGTTCGCGGTCTCGTTCTCGATGCCGATTTCCAGTGCCGAGAGGATGTTTTTTATCGTTGCCCGATCCAGGTTTTCGCCGATGAGGGCGTTTACGCGCTCGAATTCCACGGGGACGCGGGCGGGCTGTACGGGTTGTGGGTAAATATCGGTGACGGCGGAAGCGATCTCGCCGCCGGCAAGTTCGAGGATGAGGGCTGCGGCGCGGTTCAGCGAGAGCAGGCAGCCGTTGGGGTCAACGCCTTTTTCGAAGCACCAGGCGGCATCGGTGCGCAGGCCGTGGCGTAGCATGGATCGGCGTATCCAGCCGGGGTTGAAACGGGCACTTTCGAGAAAAACCCCCGTACTGCCGTCCGAAACGCCGCTGGTAGCTCCGCCGAAAACGCCGCCGATGCATAAGGGGTTGGACTGCCCGTCGCAGATCATCAGGTCATGGGCCGAAAGTTGGCGGTCGGTGCCGTCGAGGCTTTTGAAAACGGTGCCTTCCGGCAGGGTTTTTACGATGATCTTATTGCCCCGAATTTGGTCGGCATCGAAAGCGTGCAGGGGTTGGCCGAGTTCGAGGCGAACATAGTTGGTCACGTCCACCACGTTGTTGATGGGGCGTTGGCCGAGCGCCAAGAGGCGGTCTTTGAGCCAGTCGGGGCTTTCTTTGACCTGAACACCCCGGATCAGAACGCCGGTGTAGCGCGAGCAGGCTTCGGTGTTTTCTACCACGACCTCGTATTTGGCGGCTGCTGCGGCAGGTTTGGGGCTGCGGATTTCGTATTTCAGTTCGGCCTTTGGGTTTTGGTGTTGGCGCACCCAGGCTAGCAAGTCACGGGCTATGCCGAGGTGGTTGGTGGCATCAGCGCGGTTGGGGGTGAGGCCGATTTCGTATACGACATCGGCGCGGAGGTTGAGGTATTGTGAAGCAGGGATGCCGAGAGGCGTGTCGGCGGGCAGTACCATGATGCCGGAGTGGTCGTGGCCGATACCGAGTTCGTCTTCGGCGCAAATCATACCCTGTGAGGGTACGCCGCGTACTTTGCGCTCGCCGATCTCGAAAACCTGGCCGTCTTTGCTGAGGACTTTGGTGCCGGGCAGGGCCACCAGCACACGTTGACCTGCCGCCACGTTGGGTGCGCCGCACACAATGGAACGCACGGTGCCGTCGCCAACATCCACCTGAGTTGCGGAGAGGTGGTCGGTGTCGGGAATACGGGAGCATTCGAGCACCCGTCCGGTCACAACCTTGTCCAAGTCCACCGGAGAGGGTTTTACCGTATCCCATCCTTCCACTTCAAGTCCCAGCGAGGTAAGTATGTCGGCGATTTCTTCGGGTGTTTTATTTAAGTCGAGAAATTCTCGAATCCAATTCAGCGAAACCTTCATTTGCTCTGAAAATCAGTTCGGATTATTTGCATCGGTGTGGTTTTCCGGGGCGCTTTGAAGAGCTAAGGTAGGCAGGTTTCGGGAAAATTAACCCCTTGGATTTTTCTTTGGGCAAGCGGCGGGGATGTCGCACATTTGCGTGCCTCCATTGTGCTGTTGGCGAGGTTTAATCCAATCAGTTTTTTCCATGAAGATAGTGTTGGTTTTTGATGGCCGATTGCCTGCCGCCGACTACGGCGACGCGGAGCGGGTGTTGCTGTGGCATTGCCGTCGGCTACGTGAAATGGGCCATGAGCCGGTTGTTGTGGCTGAAAAAGGCTCGGTGTGCAGTTTCGCTCCGGTGCATACCTTGGAAAGTAAAAAACCGCTGTTGGCTCAACTGCCCGATGGTGTGGACGTGGTGCATTTTTTTTACCGCCCGGTGCCCAAAATGCTGGCTGGTCTCGAAAAGCCCTACTTGATCACGTTTTTTGACAACAGTACGAAGGCGGAATTCTTCGATCCGAACACGGTTTTTCTGTCGGCCAACCACGCTGCTCGTCATGGGGGATCGGTGTTCGTTTACCCCGGTCTTGATTTCCGCGACTACGGTGCAGTGCTGCTGGATTTTCCGCGCAAGTATTTCCATTTCCTCGGCGATGCTTCGTGGCGTGGTAGGAATGTGCGCGGCTCGGTTGGTCTGGCCACTGCGGTTGGCGAGCACCTGCACGTCATCGGCGGGTCTCGGATCAATTTCAAAAAAAGCCTGCGCATCACCCTAAGCCCCAATGCCCGTTTCCACGGCGTGCTCAATCGCGACGGGCGTAACATGATGCTCAACGGGTCGAAGGGACTGTTATTTCCCGTGCTCTGGCACGAGCCATTCGGCTTGCCCGTGATCGAGAGCTTGTACTTCGGCTGTCCGGTTTTCGGTACGCCCTTTGGTGCATTGCCCGAGCTGCTTTGCCACCAGGCGGTCCCCGATGAGCGAAAATGGACGGGGCAGGTGGATGCGTGTTTCTCGGAATTCGGGTGCCTGTCCGTCAAACGTTCCGAACTCGTCGAAGCCCTCCGAAATGCCAGTGCGTTTTCACCGGAGCGCTGCTCGGCGTACGCGCAGGACTGTTTTTCGGCAGAACGCATGACGCACGAGTACCTCCGCCTGTACGAGCGCGTGCTAGGCGGCAAAACCCTGCACGAGCACCCGCCGACCGTTGCTGAAAAACCGGAGAACAAACTGTTGTTGATGGAGACGTAGATCAGACTACTGGACGAATCTGTAGTTTTGATAAAGTTTCAGACTATAATCAGAAATAACCATAATAATTTCTGATGACGATCTGAGAAATCCTTACCCAACCAGAAATCCTCTAACCTTCCAACCAGAAACCTTCCAACCCAAAACCTCGTTACCGCAGCAGGGTAACATCCCCTTGCAGCAGCAGTTCCCGCCCGTCGTTGAGCAGCAGCACGGCCCGCCACAGGTACACTCCGGCGGGGGCTTGGTCAGTGTCGTGGGTGCCGTCCCAACCGGTGGCGGGGTCGTTTACTGGAAAATTTTGTTTTTGGAACCACCGCCGCCCGAACCGGTCGTACACGGAAAACTGGGAGACCGTACGAATACCGGCATCGCCGTAAACGGTGAGCAATTGGTTTTCCACGAGTTGTGCGTGCGGGGAAAAAACATTGGGCACGTACACCTCGCGGTAGCGGTCAACGTCCACGCGCAGCGCGTCGGTGGCCATGCACCCGTCGGTATTGATGGCCGTGACCTCGTAGGTCGTGCCGTACCGGGGCGAGAGCAGGTAGTCGGTGGCCGATAACTTCTGCACGCCGTAAGCCGGTTTCCAGATCAGCGTGTCGGCGGGCGGGCTGACCGATACGACGCGCAGCAGGGTGTCGCCGGAAAGGATGGTGGTGTCGGCACCCACCTCGAGGGTGAATTCCAATCCGCTGGGCAAAAGCACGGCCTCTGTGTGTATGCAGCCTGCGGCATCTTCCATTTCCAAAAAATAGATGCCGGGGGATAAATCTGTCCAGTTGGTTTGCGGGCTGGCCGTTCCGCCGTTCAGCGAGAACAGGTAGGGCGGAATGCCGCCCGTGGTGGAGGCCAGTTGGATTCTGCCGCTGTTTTGGCCGAGGCAGGTTTCTCCGGTTGCCTGAATCTGTACGGCGAGTGGTTGGGGCACGACCAAAATCGTATCCACCGTTTTGGAGCACCCCCGGGAATCGGTGATCGTGACCGACAACGGGCCGGCGCTGAGGCTGTCGGCACGCACGTCCACGTCGCCGTTCGACCATGCGATGGAAAAAGGTGGGGTACCGCCTGTTGGTTCGTACACGGCCACTCCATTGTTTCCGTAAGTGCAGAAAACGGGGAAACCGCCGAAATTAGTCAGGATGAACAGGTTGCCGTTTAGCGGAAGCGGGTTGCCGACGGTGCAGGTCAAGACGGAGTCTGCCCCGTTGGCACCGGTGAGGCGGATGGTGTACGGCCCAGGTGCCAACCAATTCAGGACAAACGGTTGGCCGAGTTGTGCGATTTGGCCGGTACCGGTCGCGCCGGTGTACATATTGGTCCAGACCACGGCGACGGGCAACGCCCCGCTCTGGAGCGTCAGGTTGATGCGTCCGTCCGTTTGGCCGGAGCAGGAAACGTCCGTGATCGAAATTTGTGCCGCTGGTTTGCCGTTCTGGGCCCCTACTCCCGTCACGACAAACCATGCTGCTACGACAAGCAAGGTTTTCATGTTTTCTCCGTATGTTATCGTACTTCGTAACTCGTACTTTGCAAACTACCTATTCCCACTCCTGTCGTTTCCGATAGGCTACACCCCGAAAAAACGCGACAGGCATGCCGTCGGCCCGTATCACCCGTATGGCGTAGTTCGACACGTTGTTTCCGAGATTTTCCTCGGTTGCCGTTGCCGTGAGCACGTCGCCCGCGCGTACGGGGGCCGCGTGCTCAATGGAGCAGTGGATGGACACCGCGTGCCGTCCGTGCGAATTGCAGGCAAAGGCAAAGGCGCTATCGGCCAGGGAAAAGGTAATACCCCCGTGTGCCACCCCAAAGCCGTTGAGCATTTCGCTGCGCACTTCCATGCGAAGGGTGCAGGTGCCTGGTCCTACAGCTACAAGTTCCATGCCCATCCATTGGCTGAACGGGTCGTTGTCATACATTCGGTGGAAGATGTCGGTGGGCGAGAGCACGTTAGCGGCGTATTATTTTCTGCTTCAGGGCACAAATGTAGTGGCGTTCCGCTTTTGTGCGCGGGTTTTGTTTGGAGCAAGTCGTGTTTGGGAACGTGTAAAAAATAAGTTGTTAGCCTTGGTGCCTGATGAGGTAATTCCACTGTGGGCAATCAGGATCAAAAGTGACGAGTTGCTGCACTTGTTTTT
>JBEBHD010000340.1:0-4063 GCA_040080915.1 Saprospiraceae bacterium | reverse complement strand
CGAGCATCAGGAAAATGATTGTAAGATTTTTCATAAAATGTACATGTTTTTGAATGAACATAAGAAACAGAACAAGATTTTTAGGCGCTATTTTATTAATATTTCAATTTTTCATTTTTATCCCAAATCCCCCAATAGGCACCTACTTCTCCTTCGGCTCCTGTCTTCCAGGCTTCGTCGAAAGAGGAAAAATAGAAGGACTCTATTTGCTCGTCCATAGCCCACAATTGCATGTTGATGAAGTAATTCATGGCGTTTGAAAGGGAAGGCACTGCATTGCCCAAGTCTTCGCCCTGACTCGGCCAGCCCGTCTCGGTTATGATTACGGGCTTCCCTTTCCCCGCTTCGCGGGCCTGGTTGTACATCTGCCGCATATGCAGGTGAGCATGTTCGAAATCAGTGCCTTCCCAGTACGGATAGCAGTTGCACAGGATTACGTCGCAGGCATCGGCGATGGCCGGTCGTTGTGAAAACTCGTAGTAGGCATCCACATAACCGATCGGCACATTGGGAATAGCCTGTTTGACGTACTTGATGCAATCGAGCAGTTCCGATTCCGACAGGTCTTTACGGTACAGCACCTCGTTACCCACGGCTGCGAGGTCTACCAGTCCGTCTTTAGCCAACGCAATCAGGTTATCCATCTCCACGAGATTTTTATCCTGATCTTTTCCCAGCCAGGCACCCACGAGGGTTTTGACACCCAGTTCCTTAGCTACCTTGGGTATCAGTTCGTTCCCTTCTGTACAAGAGAAGGAGCGTACCCAGCGGGTACAGGGTTTTAAAATGTGCATGCGGCGCCTGATCTGCGCTTCTGAAATGATATCGCCGGGTTTCTGTCCGTCTTCATACAAACTGAAACAAATCCCGTGTATTGGCCCGTGCAAGACCTCCAGAAACAGGCTCCTGAGGTCTTCCATGGGGTTGTCGGTGGTAAAACTTGCTGGAGGAACCTGTTCTTCCACCTCGAAACCCAGGTATTTTTCTGCCCTGTATGACATGGTGTATTATGAATTTTTTTGTGTGAATGAATACTGACTACAAATCCCCCCGCCTGCTGACCAATTCCTCTTTTATGGCCTTAGCCTTGGCTTCGGTCAGGTCGTAGTTCCACATGATCCAAATGGACAAGGCTGCGGTGACTGCCGGTACCAGAATGTCGGCGAGGCGCAGGCGTGTAATCGTTTCGGTAGTTTGTACAGCTATATTTTGGTCAAAACCCACGAGCTTCAGCACCAGGCCACCCAGCACCAGAGCAAGTCCCTGCCCAAGTTTTACCATCCACCAGTAAATAGCGCCGAAAGTGGCCTCTTTGCGGGGCATCCCGTTGTTCAGTTCGTCCAGGTCACATACATCTGCCGTCATGCTCATCATCAGCGTAAAAAGACCGCCGATACCAAACACCATAAGCGGGATAGGCATGAGCATCAACCACGGATTGTCGGGGTTGAAACCCCACCATTTCAGCAGATAGCCGATGATAGACAAGACCGTGGAAATGATAAAAGCCTTTCGCTTTCCCCATTTATTGGACATCCATGCGATGGTCGGTATAATCAGAATCGCGGTGACCAACGCACTGATGGTAGAAAACCAGGCTGGCCAAGTGCCGGCACCAGCATAATCCCCTTTGAACAGGTAAAACACAATGATGAAATAACTGAACGATGCAACCATCTGAAAACCGTTGAACACCAAAAACGTAGCACCGCACAACCGCATGAAGGGTTTATTTTTGAAGATCAGCGCCATA
The DNA here is from genome assembly GCA_040080915.1 of Saprospiraceae bacterium. GTDB lineage: Bacteria > Bacteroidota > Bacteroidia > Chitinophagales > Saprospiraceae > M3007. Next base: position 2,310 of record JBEBHD010000340.1, on the reverse strand, counting down.
GAACGCATCAGACTCTTCATATTGTTCATCAGGTTTTTCAGCGTCAGTTCGTCCCGGTTCGTGAGGTTGGCCTGGTCAATTTCCTTGCAGAACAGCGCTGGCAACACCCCCAACAGCATGCACGCTACTCCGACGAGGACGGACAGGTACCGAACGCCTTCTGCCTGGGTTGCAAACAGGTCGGGGTCGGCTATCAGCACCCAAAACCAGGGAACAATCATCCAGGCCATTTGCCCAACGGTTTGGGAAAAGCCCATCAGCCGTGTACGCTCATTATAGTCCGAACTCATCTCATAACCCAACCCCATGAGCGGCGTGGAAAACATGGTGTTGCCGGTCAGGAAAATCAGGGAGAAGATCAGAAAATACCAAAAATTATACGTCTGTGAGTTCGTAGGGTCGAGCTGCCAAAGCGCAATAAACATCAAGCCGCTCCAAATGGCTCCGACCAGAATGTACGGCTTTCTGCGCCCGTACTTCGAGGTAGTGTTGTCGGAAATGTAGCCCATAATCGGGTCGGTAATGGCATCGTATATGCGCGGCAAGCCTCCGAGCAGGCCAGCCAGAAATGGGTCCATGCCAAAAGCAGTAAGCAGGAAAAAGGAGAAAACTCCCAAAGCCCCCGGGAATAAATTGTTGACCAGGTGTCCGGCGCCGAATGCGGCTTTTTGACCCAAAGGGATCTTCTTTGTTGCTGGTGTTTGTAAATCCGACATAGGGTATTCTTTAAGTTGGTTGACTTGTTGATTGGTCTTTTGTAGTGATAGAGTGAACCAAAGTCAACCCGTCACTTGTTTTTGGTTTACAGTCGATTATAAACAAGGGTCGCGTTCTGCGGGAATCACCAGCGTCTGAATTGCTTTTCCGCTTATGGTGAATTCAACGGCTGCTGAACTCAGTTTTAGTTTTACACCTTTGGGTTGTTCCGTGGGATTGAAAAGGATGACAGCTATGCTACCGTCTGGATTTTTTACTGCCGTCGCCTGGAGTTCTTCGTCGGTGTTTTCAAACCCGATGCGTACGGCACCGGGCCTGATGAACCGACTGAAATGGGCCAGGGTGTAATACAATGGAGTGAAATACACCTCGTCCCGCTCCGGGTCCACAATCACGGGTGCCGTACACCAGTTTTTGGCCCAATTGGGGCCGCCTTGCCGGTCCAGAATCATGTTCCAGTCCACCCATCCATCCACCCCGTTGTTGAGGCAGCCAATGATGTCACGGGCATATCGAAACACTGGCACATACTTCGGGTGCAGGTGTTTTTGCGCCTCGGGTGCCCAGGTCCAGCCCCAGTCTGTGGCCTCCGGAGACCAGTACCAGGCATCGTCGTTCCAACGGGGTACCTGGGCATCTATGCACGCCTCGGTCTGGATCAGGTGTTTGCCGGGCGTTTTGCGATGGACGTACTGCAGCGCCTCGGGGAAATAGTCGAATGTGCTGGCATACCAGTGGACCGCCGTGCCGTCGAAGTAGTTGGAGGCTATTTCGTCGCTGAACATGACATCTACCCATTTCTTCAGTTGTTCGTCGCGGTTTTGGTCAAAACCCAGGATTTTCACCGGACGACCGTTTTTTCTCAGCAACGGGCCGAGGTAGTTTTGCACGAAATCCGTCATTTCCTTCGGGGTAAAGTGCATACTCTCCCAATTGCTGTCGTTGCCCAAAGGCTCGTTTTCGACCGTAATTCCCCAAATATCAATGCCCAGTGCGCGGTATGCGTCGAGGTATTTGGAAAAGAACAAAGCCCAGGTGTCGTAGTACTGTGGCAACAGTTTTCCACCGCGCCAGTCGTTGTTGTTCTTCATCCAGGGCGGGGCCGTCCAGGGCGAGGAAATGATTTTGAACCCGTCCCGGGAAACGGCCTGTGCCCCTTTGATCATGGGGATGATATCGTCCAGGTCTTCGGCAATGGAAAAGTGCTCCAATGCCGTATCGCCAGGTACGGATGCGTAGGAATAGTTGCGCAGCGAGAAGTCGCAGGAGTTGATGTGCGTACGTGTCAGGGAGTAGCGCGCACCCGAGTCTCCGAAATATGCTTCCAGGATTTTGTTCCGGTTCTGCTGGCCCATCTGCCGCAGCAGGTGAGCGGAAGCCTCGGTGAACGAACCACCGATTCCGGTTATGGTCTGGTATTTTTCGTCGGGCAGAAGGGTAATACTTGCCCGCGTTCCGGCAGCCGGAAACTCGGTACGTTTGATCAGTTTGTTGCCGCTTTCGGCTGTTTCAAAAATATCCACCTGCATCATAGCCGGATTTGCACAGCCGCCTGCCAGGAGCGCTATGAGTAAAATACAAGTTGTATGTAGC
>JBEBHD010000339.1:0-4070 GCA_040080915.1 Saprospiraceae bacterium | reverse complement strand
ATTATACCGTGACGCGTACCTGGCGGGCAGATGACCTTTGTGGAAATACGGCTACTACGACGCAGGTGATAACCGTGTTGGGCAGCAGTTATGGGGAAGAAGGTTCGGAAAACCGAATGCAGCATGCCGGGCACCCGCAAGAGTCGCCCCTACGGGTGCATCCGAATCCGACCACCGATCGCATCTGGGTTGATTTGTCGGCGTTTGCTGACCAGGCCGTGACGGTTTCAATCTTCAGCGATCTGGGTCAGTTGGTTTGGGAAAACCGGATTCCGGCTGTCGAGGAGTTGAAACTGCAAGTCAGCCTGCTTGAGGCGGGCGCAAAGGCGGGGGTTTACACCATCAGCGTGCGCAGCGCGAGCGGGGTAGCGGCGAAGCGGGTGGTGCTGGTGGAGTGATTCCTTCGGTTTGATGAATTAGAGCGTGTTTAAATTTCAGTGTCGAGGTGAAAGCGAGCAAATTTCGTTTCAGGCAAGGCGAAATTTGCAGTCGTAGCCGGGTGCCTACGGCGAAAATTTTAACGCAGTATGAAGCAGAATTTGTTGCTTGCCGCCCGGCGACTGAAATTTAAACACGCTCTTAACAAAATAACTGCCCGATGAAGTACATCTGCCTTTCCATTGCCGTACAAGTACTGCTCGTATCCACAGCTTCGGCGCAGACATCACAACGCACGGCACAAGCACCCTTTGCCTTTTTTGAGCACTTTGGCGAAGATCAGGGTGTGCCTGAGCCGGTCAGCCATATCCAGCAGGATCGCCGGGGATACTTGTGGGCGGTGCATCGCAGGGGCTTGCTGCGCTTCGACGGGGTGCAGTTCCGCTCCTACACCCACGACCCCGATGATTCCAACTCGCTGCCTAACAATGCCATTGAGGATATGCTCGTGGATGCCAACGGCTTGATCTGGCTCGCCACAAAAACGGGCATTGTGCGGTTTGACCCGGTTTCCGAGCGGTTTTCCCTTGTGCCGGGCAGTGCCGACAGGTTTTTTATGTCACTGTTTGAAGACCGCAACCATCGAATCTGGGCAGGTCTGAACAATGCTCCACCAACTTTTTATGACCCGCAGCGCGACAGCATGGTGGCGTGGAAAGTGGAGGCATGCTGGGACCGCTATACGGGCCGCCCGGCACCCGACTACTTTCCTCTAAACTGCTCCAAATGGGCAGAAAGCGCTGACGGCACCTTATGGGCCATTATGATCGGGGCCACCCAAGATCGGGTTGGGGTGGTCACCCTGGCGCATATTGACCCCTTGCGCCACACCGTAGACCATTTTCAGGTGGACGATTTCTCGGAAGAATTAGGCCGCCTCCCAGGAGACCTCGGCCCTTTGTCTTTTAGGCTCGATGAAAAAAACCAGTGTGCCTGGTTAGGATGTTATGGGCCGGGGCTGCTGCAATTTTCCTTAAAAACCCACGAGTGGCATCTGTACGACCTCAATCCCGAAGGGGAAAACGACCCGCTCCACAACTTTATCTACGCCATTCAGCCCAAAGGCGACTCCATGCTTTGGCTTGGAACGAACAAGGGGCTGAAAATTTTCTCCATCCAACGGGGCACTTGGACGGGATTTGACACGGGCCGGGCGCACCCCTGGAACGCTCAGCCGGGTTTGCATCTCTCCGTTTTTCTGGACAAAAGCGGCACCACCTGGTTCGGCCACGACAAGGGCCTGAGCCGCCTCGATCCGTATCGTCAACAGTTTCCCAAAAACTCGCCGCTCCCGCTCACTCGCTCACCCGCTCACCCTCTCACATTTCAAGCACAGGCCATTGCAGAATACCCGCCCACCGGAGAGCGGCTGTTCGCAGCGTGGGGCAATGACGGTTTCTTCCGAGTGTTTGCCCAGCACATCCAGACGAACAAAATCAGGCAGGCGAAGCAGCGGCTTCCGTTTCGCCCGAACGACGTGGCATCTGTTCACCAGTTGTTTGTTGCCCCCGACGGACGCATCTGGGCCTTGCTCAACCGGGGCATCGGCTGGATAGACCCGGCCACCTTGCGCCTCACCATACCCGACTTGCCCATCGCCAACCACAGTGCTTGCCGTACCCCCGAACTCTGGCCGCGCCAGATGGCCGCAGACCCGGATGGCAATCTTTGGATGGCTACTTTTGGCAGCGGACTCATTCGCTACGCACCGTCCACCGGGCAGTTTTGGCGACCACCGAGCCTGCCGATGATGGAAAAAGACGTAACGAGGGAATTCAATGATTTTGCTTTCAGTATTTTCTGCGACACGGCGGGGCGAATTTTCTGGGGGGAAGTAGGCACCGGGCTGGAACTGTGGGACCGCAAGTCTCAGAAGCGCTCCATTTTTCTATCCAAAGCAAAAAACAGCCGCAGTTTCGGCGGGCAAGTCGGCTACAGCATCGCCCGGGACAACGCAGGCAATATGTGGTTCGGCACGGAGTCCGGGCTGTGCCGGTATCTGCCCGACGCGTCGCCGGACAGTGCTTTCGAGCACGTCCGGGGAATGTCGGAATTGGTGTACAGTATCGTACCCGACCGACAGGGCAGGCTGTGGCTGGCTACTCCGAAAGGGCTGGTGTGCTATGACCCTCAGCGGAAAACGCACCGAAAATTCGGGGAAAAAGAAGGGATGTTGGTGCCGATCACAGCCTACACACCACTTTTCGCCAGCAGCAACGGCGAAATTTGGCTCGGCGACGACCTACATTTCAACCCCGCCGACATCCAACTGTACCCTCCCGCAGCGGTGCCGCTGATCGTTGGTTTCAACATATACGACCGCGCCGTGCTGCTCCCGCAGCCCGCCGAGCAGGGCGGGCAGCAGGTGTTTCCAGAAATCAGGCTTGGCCCCGACCAGGAAGTATTCAGCATCGGAATCAGTGCCTTCGGGTTCACGGCTCCGGAACAAACGCGCTTGCTCTACCGCTTGCAAGCCGACGACCCCTGGCAAGAAGCGGGTACACAGCGTACGTTCACGTTCAACCGGCTGCCCGGCGGGCGCTACCGGTTCGAACTCAAAGCCGTCGCCCCCGACGGAACGGACAGCGGCCGGTCGGTCATACTGCCCTTGCGAGTGGTGCCCATTTTTTACCGTGCGATGTGGTTCTGGTCCTTGTGCTCGGCAGCACTGGGCGGCGGTTTTTACGCCCTTTCCCGCTACCGCGCAATCCAGCGCCTCCGCCAAGAGCAACTCCGCCTGCGCATCGCCCGCGACCTGCACGACGAGGTGGGCAGCACCCTCAGCAGCATCAGCATCCTCTCCGCAGCCGCTTTGCACGGCGTGCAAAAAGACCTTGACAACGCCCGTTTCGGCAACATTGGCGACAAGGCCCGCGCCGCGCTCGACAGCATCAGCGACATTGTGTGGTCGGTGAACCCCGAAAATGACTCGATGGAAAAAATGCTCGCCCGCATGAGCATGTACGCTTCCGAGATGCTCGAAAACGCAGGCGCGGAGCTGCGCTTCGAGGTCGGCGAAGGGGTGGAATCCCTGACGCTGCCCATGGAGAAGCGCAAGGATTTTTACCTGATTTTTAAAGAGGCGATCCATAACTGCGCGAAGTACGCCCAAGCCAGGCAGGTGGAGGTGACGCTTTGGAAAGAAGGTAATGTGCTGGCGATGAGCGTGAAGGACGATGGGGTGGGGTTTGAAATGTCAAACGATGACGCACGGAATCTGGGCGGCAACGGCTTGCGGAATATGCGGAGCCGGGCGGGGGCGTTGGGCGCTGATTTTCAAATTGAATCGGCGGTGAGTGCTGGAACGACTGTTTTGATTAAAATCCCGATGAAAACATGAAAACAAAGATATGAGTCAAGCCACCGCAAACTCCGGGATGTGCGGGCGTTGTGAAGGGGCATGGAAACCGAGCACGATGTCGGATTTAGGGATGCCTTTTTGCACCAACCATTCGGCGATTCGCAGGTCGGTGCCGTCGTGTTGTAGCCAGACTTTGCCATCGTTTTTGACATCAATGTGGACAAAACTGGCGTACATCCAACGGTCTTTTTCCCATCCAACATCGCACAGCAGAAAATGACCCTTTGGTTCATCCGTAATAATTTGAACCTCCGCCTCGGTTCTGGCAGGA
>JBEBHD010000121.1:0-15398 GCA_040080915.1 Saprospiraceae bacterium | reverse complement strand
AGCTTGTTTGTCATGTTTTTGAGTTTGTTGAAAAGTGAACGAGAAAATGTACGGCTTGCTTCGAGGCACGAAGATGCCCGCAAAGCATTTGGACAACCGATCACAAGAAACCACGGAAGGAAATAGACGGGGATTAACGATTCTTGGCCAAGAGAATCAATGCGCGGACAAATATGGGCAAAAATGTGCTTGAACCAATCGTACCGGTTGTTAAATTATTGGACGATCTTTCCAACAGTCGCTTTGGGAAGGAACCGGCCAACGCTGTTGGGGCCGTGGCGGGCTGGGGGCTGTTTGTGCGGGTTTTCCGGAAACGATAGAGCGATTACAGCTCTTCGGAATGCCTTCGCTCCAAAGTTTTTGATTTTTGGCGGAAAATGAATTTAATTTTCCGCCAAAACACGCGCAAATCTTTACTTTTGGCGGAAAAAAATTTCAAGCAGATGAACGTTATTGGCAGAAAACGGGAAATTGAAAAACTGGAGCGGCTCACCCTTTCCCCAAAACCCGAATTTTTGGCGGTCTATGGCAGACGGCGCGTGGGCAAGACTTTTTTGGTGCGCGAATATTTTGGCAACCAGTTCGATTTTTACACGACCGGGCTGGCCAAGGGCAACACGCTGCAACAATTGACCAATTTCACCATCTTCCTCGGAAACCATTTTCACGAACATTTTGATGTTCCTGCCAATTGGCTCGAAGCGTTCAACACCCTCATCAAGTCGCTGGAAAAACTCAAAACCGATAAAAAAAAGGTGATTTTCATAGATGAAATGCCGTGGATGGACACCAAAAAGTCGGATTTCATGATGGGCCTCGAATTTTTCTGGAACTCCTGGGCCAGTGCCCGCCCCGATGTTCTGCTCATTGTCTGCGGCTCGGCGGCCTCCTGGATGATCAACAACCTCATCAAAAACACTGGCGGCCTCTACAACCGCGTGACGGACCGCATGAAACTCGAACCCTTCACCCTGCAGGAAGCCGAGGCCTATTTTTTGAACAAAAACATCGTCCTTGACCGCTATCAAATCATCCAGCTCTACATGGTGATGGGCGGCATCCCCTATTACTTGGAGCAGGTGGTGCCGGGCAAAAGTGCCATGCAAAATATCGAAGACCTCTGTTTCCGCGACGACGGGAAACTGCGCACTGAGTTTGGCTACATTTTTTCCTCGCTCTTCAAAAATGCCGACAAGCACGAACTTGTCCTCCGTGTCATTTTTGAAAAAGGGGGCAACCTCTCCCGTGAAGACCTGATTCGGCACTCCGATTTTTCCTCCGGTGGCAATATTTCCCGGATTTTGGGCGAATTGGAGGAGAGCGGTTTTATCATCTCGACCCAAAATTTTGGCTACAAAAAGGCCCATGCGCTCTATTGCATTTCCGATTTTTATACCCTTTTCTATTTCCGTTTCCTCATGGGCGCAGCCAAATTTGAGCCGAACGTATGGCTCAACAACCTAGACAGCCCCGGTTTCAGAGCATGGTCGGGCCTCTCTTTTGAACAGGTTTGTATTGCACACATACCGCAAATCAAAAAGGCCCTCGGCATCGCGGGCGTGACCAGCACCGCCTATTCGTGGCAATCAAAAGGCGACAAAAACAAAAAAGGCAGCCAAATAGACCTCGTCATTGACCGCCGCGACCAAGTCGTCAACCTCTTTGAAATCAAATATTCCATCAACCAAATCGCCATTTCCAAAGAATACGATGCCGTGCTGCGGCACAAAATCCAGTCGTTCAAAGAACAGACTGGCTCCAAAAAATCCATTTTCCTAACCATGCTCACCACCCACGGCCTCTCGTCAAATGAATACCGAACTTCCGTCGTCCAAAACGAACTGACGATGGACGCACTGTTCGAAATGCTCTAAAAATGTCGGGCGGTTGATGGAAGTTGCAGTCGCTGGCGAATGTCAATAAATTGCCGGGCGAGCGCTCTTTATGCGCGTTTTCCCGTCCGCCAAAAACTACTGAAACAAAAACCCGTACCCAGCGGCGAAAACTTGACAACGAGCATATTACATTTATCCCCGAAATTTTTACCAGAAACCTTTCAACCAGAAACTTTCCAACCTCCTCTCCATGCGCAAGCTCCTACCGCTCACCGCTCTTTTCGCAGCCCTGTTTTTTTCCTGTACCAAAACCGTCAAGGACGAAGCCTACCTGCAGGCTGTTGCTCGGTACATCAGTGCCTACACCAGCGGCTCCATCGGCAGCACCGAAGCCATCTTGGTGCGGTTCGTGGACCCTGCCGTCGGGCAGGACCAGGTCGGCAAAAACGTGTCGCCCGACCAGTTTTCTGTGGCCCCGAACATCCCCGGCAATGCCGTTTGGGAAGACGACCGCACCATCAAACTGACTCCGTCCGAGCCACTGCCCTACGGCAAACGCTACACGGGCACGGTGGCGCTGGCCAAACTGTTCGGCAACGTGCCCGAGGTAGCCGCCGAGTTCGAGTTCGAGTTCAGCGTGCGCGAAATCGCCTTCGAGGTCGTGGCCGACGGCCTCAAGGCCACTGACGACCCCAAGCGCCAATTGCTCGTGGGTCGTGTTTTTACCAGTGACCCCGCCGAGGCAGCGGCCATCGAAAAAGTGCTGGCTGCCAAGCAGGGCAACAACAACCTACCCATCCAATGGACGCACACCGAGGGCGGACGCACCCACGAGTTCGTGGTTTCCAATGTCGTGCGTTCCAACATGCGCTCCAAAGTGGTGCTGTCCTGGTCGGGCAACGCCATCGGCGTTTCCAAGACCGGCAGCCTCGAACAGGTGGTGCCCGCGCTTGACGAGTTCACTGTGCTCAACGCCCGCGTGGTGCAGGAAGACGAGCAGTACGTGCTGCTCAATTTTTCCGACCCCATCCAGTCCGATCAGGTGCTCGACGGCCTCATCGGCATCGAAAACTACGAGGGCACCCTGCGATTTGTCACCGACATCAATTTCGTGCGCGTGTACCCGACCAACCGGCTGAGCGGGGTGCGCAACGTGCGCGTGGAGGCGGGCATTCGCAACACCGCCGGTGCGGCCATGACAGGCCGCAGCGATTGGTCGCTCAGTTTTGAGGCGTTCAAGCCCGCCGTCCGGCTCGTGGGCCGGGGGGCCATTATCCCCCAGAATACCGACGGCGGAATCATTTTTCCCTTTGAGGCCGTGGGCCTGCGCGCCGTGGATGTGGAGATTTTCAAAATTTTTAACTCCAATATTTTGCAGTACCTCCAAGTCAACGACCTGGAAGGCGACAGCGAACTGGAGCGCGTGGGCAAGATCGTTTTGCAAAAAAAAGTGGCCCTGTCCGACCTCAACCCGAACGCTTCCGGCTCGGCTTGGCAGCGCTACGCCCTCGACCTAAAAGACCTCATCCACCAAGACCCGGGTGCCATTTATCAGGTGCGACTGGCCTTCCGGCGTGGTTACGCTCTGTACACCTGCGCCCCGGCGGCAGAGAATTCGGAGAGCGATGGCTCGGCGGCACCGCTGTTTGACAAACACGACGAATTGGCGCGGCTCGGCAGCCCGGACGGAAACGGAAACCTCATCAGTATCTTCGGCAACTATCGCGGCATTTATTTTTCTGACGACGACGGCTGGTGGGGCGAAGAAGACGGCTACAACTGGGACGACCGCGACAACCCCTGCGCCAGGGAGTACTACAACTCCGACAACTTCGCCAAGCGCAACGTCTTCGTCAGCGACCTTGGCATCACCGTCAAGGAGGGCACCGACCGATCGGCCTTCGTGTGCGTCACCGATTTGCACAGCGCCGACCCCGTGAGCGGCGTGGACGTGGAATTTTTCAACTACCAACTGCAACCAATAGCCAAGGTGCGCACCGACGGCAGCGGTACGGCCATGTTGGACGGAGCCCGCGAATGGCCCTTCGTGGCCGTGGCCACGCGCGGCGACCGACGCGGATACCTGCGCCTGCTCGACGGCGGTGCCCTCTCACTCAGCCGCTTCGACGTGGCGGGCGTGGAGCCGCAAAAGGGCCTCAAAGGTTTCCTGTATGGAGAGCGTGGCGTATGGCGGCCCGGCGATTCGCTGTTTTTGAACTTCGTTTTGGAGGACAAAACCGGCACCCTGCCCGCCAACCACCCCGTTACCCTGGAACTCACCGACCCGCGCGGATCGCTTCAGTTCCGCACCGTGTCGGCCCAAAGCGTGGGCGGTGTGTACCCGTTCCACTGCGCCACCCGCTCCGATGCGCCCACTGGCAACTGGACCGCTCGCGTGCTCGTAGGCGGTGCCACGTTTAGCAAAAGCCTGAAAATCGAGACCGTGAAGCCAAACCGGCTCAAGATGGAACTTGATTTTGGCAAAAAAATACTGACTGCCGAGGACGAGGGCATTGCCGGAAAACTGCGGGCCAACTGGCTGCACGGTGCCGTGGCCAAGGGCCTCAAGGCCCGCGTGGAAATGCAACTGAACGCCGGGACGACCGAGTTCAAAAATTTCAAAGACTTCGTTTTCGACGACCCGGCCCGCTCGTTCTCGAGCGAACCCCAGACCTTGCTCGACGGCAACCTCGACGACAACGGCCATGCCTCCGTGCCGCTCAGCCTCGGCACCAACGAAAACGCCCCCGGCAGGCTCGTCGCCAATTTCAAAATCCGCGTGTTCGAGCGCGGTGGCGATTTCAGCACCGACAACGTAGCCGTGGACTACTTCCCCTTCGAGCGCTTCGTCGGTGTGATGATCCCCAAGGACAAGTGGGGCAACAAATCCGTCAGCCAAGGCGGCGGCACCGTGCAGTTTGCCTGCGTGGATCGCTCCGGCAAGCCGATGCCCGATCAGGAAATCGAGGTTGGCCTGTACCGCTGCGACTGGCGCTGGTGGTGGGACGAAGACTCGGATGACAACGTAGCCCAGTTCAATTCCTCCGACCACGTCAACGCCGTGGAAAAAGCCAGACTGACCACCGACGGGCGCGGCATCGCTACCTGGAAAATCAAGCCAAACGACTGGGGCCGCTTCCTCGTGCGCGTCAGCGACACCGAGAGCGGCCACGCTTCCGGCGATTTTTTCTGGAGTGGTTCGCCGCGCGGGCAGGACGACATGTACAGCCGCAACGCCGCCGCCATGCTGCCGTTTTCCGTAGGAAAAGAAAAATACGGCATCGGCGACGACGTGACGCTGAAGGTGCCCGCCAGCGAAAATGGCCGCATTTTACTCACCCTCGAAAACGGCACGCGGGTGGTCAAGCACCTCTGGTTTGATGCCAAAGCAGGCGACAACGAACTGACCTTCGCCACCACCGCCGATATGGCACCCACTGTGTACGCTCACGTCAGCCTGTTACAGCCGCACGCCCAAACCAAAAATGACTTGCCCATCCGCATGTACGGCGTGATGCCCGTCAATGTCGAAAACCCGGAAACCCACCTCAAGCCCAAACTCGATATGCCCGACGTGCTCAAGCCCGGCGAGCCGTTCAGCGTCAGCGTGCGCGAAACCTCCGGCAAGGCCTGCACGTACACCCTCGCCATCGTGGACGAGGGCCTGCTCGACCTCACGCGCTTCCAGACCCCCAACCCGTGGGACGTGTTTTTTGCCCGCGAGGCTCTTGGTGTCAAAACCTGGGACGTGTACGATTACGTGCTCGGTGCCTACGGCTCCGAGTTGGAGCGCGTGCTCAGCATCGGCGGCGATGCCATCAACCAGAAGGCCAAAAACGCCGCGCAGATCAACCGCTTTAAACCCGCTGTGCTGCACCTCGGGCCATTCGCGTTGGACAAAGGCCAAACGGCCAGGCACACGCTGAAGTTTGACAACTACGTCGGCTCTGTGCGGGCTATGGTGGTGTGCTCGGCCCCGGCCCCCGGCAGCAAAGGCGCGTACGGCAGCGCCGAAAAAACCTGCCCCGTGCGCAAGCCGCTGATGATCCTGCCCACCCTCCCGCGCGTGCTCGGCCCCGGCGAAACCCTGCGCCTGCCCGTGGACGTGTTCGCCATGGAAAACAAAGTGAAAAACGCCACGGTGCGCGTCACCGAAAAATCCGGACTGGTGCGCTTGACCGGCTCGGCCTCCAACACCTTGCAATTTGCCCGCCCGGGCAATGAAATGACCTACTTCAACCTGCAGGTGGGCAACCGCACCGGCGCGGCCAAGTTCGTGATCGAGGCCCAAGGCGGCGGCGAAACGACCCGGCAGGAAATCGAAATCCTCGTGCGCAACCCCAACCCGATGCAGACCGCCGTGTGGGAGGGCACCATCGAACCGGGCCAAACGTGGGACGGCGGTTTTGATCCGAGCCGCTACTCCGACATCGGCAAGGCAGCCCTCGAAGTGAGCGCCTTGCCGCCCATCAACCTCGGCCGCCATTTGGAGTACCTGATCCGGTACCCGCACGGCTGTGTGGAGCAGGTGACCTCGAGTGCAATGCCGCAACTTTTTGTGGGCTTGCTCACACCGTTGGACAAAAAACAGCAAGACAAGATCACGCGAAACGTGACCGCCGCCATCGAACGGCTGCGCAAGTTTCAGCAGAACGACGGCGGGTTCTCGTACTGGCCGGGCGGCGGCGGAGTGAACGACTGGAGCAGTACCTACGCCGGACATTTCCTGCTGGAGGCCAAGGCCAAGGGCTATTCCCTGCCTCAGGGCATGCTGGAAGCATGGACGACCTACCAGACCAACACCTGCCGGCGCTGGAACCCGCTTTCTTCTACCGGCACCGACGGCTGGCGGTACTACGACAATGACCTCACCCAGGCCTACCGCCTGTACACCCTCGCCCTTGCTGGCAAACCCGATATGAGCGGCATGAACCGCATGAAAGAGCACAAGGGCATGTTCAGGCAAACAGCCCTCGTGCTCGCCGGGGCTTATGCAGAGGCTGGCAAACCGGAAGCCGCACGCGAGCTTATCAACAAAAAATGGCGCGACGACTGGCGCTACGAGTGGAGCGGCTACACCTACGGCAGCGATTTGCGCGACGAGGCCCTGCAACTTGAAACATTCACGGCCATCGGCGACAGCAAACGCGCCGAAACGCTCGTGCAGGCCCTTGCCAAAAACCTCGGCGCTCAAGAGCCGGAGTGGGGCTGGAGTACCCAGAGCTTGGCCACGGCATTGCGCGCGCTGTCGAAGTACGCAGTGAAAAATTTTGGGGACAAAGGCCCGAACTACGCCTACCGCCTCGGCGGCGGCAGTTTCCAAAAAGGCGACGGCTCCAAACCGATTTCTGTGGCCGATTTTACCGGCAAGGCCTTCGAGACGAGCCGGGTATCGGTGAAAAACAATAGCGCAGGCAAGCTGTACGCCCGACTTATCATCAGTGGCCAATCCTTCGTTGGCGAGGAAACCGCGCAATCCAAAAACATAGCCGTGGCCGTGCGCTACTTGGACAACGCGGGTAATCCCGTGGACATCGGGCGGCTCCAGCAGGGCGCGGATTTTGTGGCTGAGGTCACCGTTCGCCGCAGTTCCGGCCTCAAGTTCCCGTTCAACGAACTGGCCTTGACCCAGGTGTTTCCCTCTGGATGGGAGGTGCTGAACGCCCGCATGACCGGGGTCAGCCTCGGCGGCAGCAGCCCGGCCAAGTACCAGGACATCCGCGACGACCGGGTGCATACCTACTTCGACTTGGCGTACCTGTGGGACTACAAGGCCAACAAGGAAAAAGAGGTGGTACACACGTACCGTTTTCAACTGAACGCCGCCTACGTCGGGCGCTACTACCTGCCCGCTGTGAGCTGCGAGGCGATGTACGATGCCCGGGTGCGAGGCAGTGTGCCGGGGAGGTGGGTGGAGGTGATTTGACAAAGAACTAACGCGACTTTCTTTTGGCTAAGATATGCGCCACTTGCAATACCTCTTCAAAATCAAGCATCTAACCTTTATTTATCATGAAAAAATTCTCAATTTTATCGGCTCTTGACATAGTTTTTTACTCTTTGTTGGCTCTCGCTATCTACTTTTTTATTGTCCCCCCCCGTGGGGATCAAGTAGACCCTCAGGAGGTGACTCCCAGTGTCCAACAGATATCGCAGGATACTGGTTTAGAAAGAAGAGTAAAAGAAATTATAGCTACAGAAAGGCTACCCTACGACAGGTTTTTTACTAGCCTTGAAGGAATGAATGGTACTTACTCTCAACAATTCGATAAATTTTTAGGCCTCTTTACATGTTTGGGCCTTGTGTTTTTGGTATTTCAAATTCAGTTGGGGAGTCAGGAGAACAAGCGAATGAACGAGGTCAATGATGCCTACAAAGCTTCAATCGAAAGGACAACTGCTTTCATAGGGTCTTACGAACAACTCATCAAATTAAAGGAAACCGCCCAAGAAATTGAAGAAAAACGTGCGTTAGAAGAGCGAAGGTTTCAAAAATTTAGGTCGGACAGACAAACTTACCTGAATGCGAAAGCAATGAGGTTGGTTGCTACCGGAGTTTTTAATGTCAACTACGGCTCTACATTTTTTGGGGGTGATACAGTTAAGATGTTTAAGAATTTTTTTGTAGAAGCAAACGCGTTGATTAGTTCGTTTTCTGAGGATGAAGAGTCAAAAAAATATTGGAACGGTGATATAGAGTTCCTCTTAGGGCTTGATCAATTTTTAGAACAACAGCCAGTAGATACGGCTCTTCATTTATCTAACGCAATCGAGAAAACAACGGGGTTCTTGAACACGCCTCCTACTGTTGGGTTAAGTGAGGTATTGTTTCCAGAGACCAAACACCTTGCTGACAACGGAGGGGTTGAAGGTTGGAACAATAAATTACGATCAATTTGCTACTTTTATCAAGGCCAAAACCAGTATCGACTTAATGAATTAAATGATTCTCAAGCAGTTAATTCATTTGAGTGCGCGTTGAAATTCAATCCTGCCTTTATTGATGCAATCTTTATGATGTTTCAGGCCAAACTATGGAATAACGGGTTCGTAACTCCAGGTGCCTTAACTTTAATTGATGAAATGAAGGGGGCTCTTGAATCCGCAATAGAAAAAATTTCTAACCTTGAAAGTGGAACTAAAATGGCCATTCAAGCAAGGATGTTTATGAAATTTGGAGACTTTTGCATGGTTGATAACAAAGAGATTTCTACTGCATTAACTCATTACCATGAATCTTACAAACTCATACAGCAACTTGGGAAAGACTTGCCAGAAGGGTACGCACAGGTTGCTCCCATGTGCTATTTTCGATTCGCTCATTCTTTGGGAATTGCCAAATTGAAAATTTACGACAAATTAGATAAGCAGATATTGTTTGAGATGGCAGAGAAGGAGTGCAATCTCATTGCTCAAAGTATCACAAACCCGGAAACTCGTTACATTCTTTTTTACATGCTAGCCCATTGTCAAAAAGAACTCGACCGTGACCTAAGTACGATTTTGCGCAGCATTGATGAAGCCTTTAAATCTTTCGAAGAGTATTGTTCACACCTAAAATTTCATGGTTACTCTCCCATCAGCAACTCCATGTTGACAAAAACACAAATCGAACATGAAATGAAGGCGTTCCGTAAATTAATTTTAGAAAGTAGAAGCTGAGATACCTCCGTTTCGCCCTGCTGTCCGCCGCCTCGCTCAAGGCCGCCAAGCCAATGCCGCCCGCAAATCGCAGAGGCAGTACGGCTTATCGCCGAAAGGGTTATCACCTTCGGGATGGGGAATTGGAGGAGTTCCAGCGAGCGGCACTTCTTTATCCTAACCAGGCACGACCGCACTCCGATATGAAAAAAAACACCACCATACCCCATCTAGGCAACTTGGACGTGGCCTACGCTGCCCTCGTCCAGCAAATTTCAACGGTGTACGAACAAGGTCGGCAACGAGCAACGGCGGCTGTCAACACCAACATGCTCGAAACGTATTGGCAAATCGGGCACGACATCGTGGAGTTCGAGCAAGGTGGCAAGGCAAAGGCGCAATACGGGGCGCACCTGCTGGAAAATCTTTCCAAAGACTTGGCTTTGCTGCACGGAAAGGGATTTAGTGCAAGCAACGTCGCCCGTATGCGACAGTTTTACCTTCAATATTCAATTTTTGCGACACTGTCGCAAAAATTGAGTTGGTCGCACTATATCGAGTTGTTGAAAATCGAGGACGACCTCGAAAGGTCGTTTTACGAAAAGCAATCCATCTTGGAAGGCTGGGATGTGCGGACTTTACAACGGCAGAAAAAATCCTCCTTGTTTTTGCGCCTCGCCGCCTCAAAAGACAAAGCCGGTATTTTGGGATTGGCGCAAGTCGGGCAAACGCTGCATCAGGCGAGCGACATTTTGAGGGAGCCTATGGTGCTCGAATTTTTGAAAATCCCGGAGCCTTACCACCTCTCGGAAACCGAATTGGAAAAACGCCTCATTGAACAACTTCAATACTTTCTGCTGGAACTCGGAAAAGGCTTCGCGTTCGTCGGCAGGCAGTACCGCATCACGCTCGGCAATCGGCACCATTACGTTGATTTGGTGTTTTACCACCGCATATTGAAATGCTTTGTGCTGATTGACCTAAAACGTGAGGAGGCTGGCTACGCGGACGTGGGGCAAATGAACATGTACCTCGGCTATTTTGAAAACGAAGAAAACACGAATGGCGACAACCCGCCAATTGGCATTGTGCTGGCACGGGAAAAGGATGAACTCTTGGTGAAATATGCCATGCACAACATTTCGTCACAACTTTTTGTCAGCAAATACCAGTTTTTCTTGCCCAACGAGGCAGAATTGAGGAAACTCCTCGAGAAACAATTGAATGGATAAGTGGCCCGCAGCATTTTGGCGCTTTTGAACGCTTGAATGTTTCGATTGAGGAGTTTTCGGGAATTTTTCAATTTTTTTACCTACACAACCCCTCCGGTGACTTTGTCCTACCTCCCTAAAACGGTACTGGGTGTATCGGGCAGGTGGGTGGAGGTAATTTGATTTTGATACCTTCGCGCCATGATCTTCCAAGGCATCCTCTTGGGCCTATCGCTCAGTTTTATGATTGGCCCCCTGCTTTTTGCCATCATGCAGGCCAGTTTGGATCGCGGTTTTCGGGCCGGCATCGCTTTGGCCGCCGGTATTTGGGCCAGCGACGTGCTGTACTTGTACCTGATCTACCGTTGGGTGGATGCTCTGGCTGCTTTGGCCGCCTTGCCCAATTTCTCCTTTTGGGCGGGCTTGTGCGGCAGCAGTGTGCTCTTGGTTTTTGGCGTAAGCACGCTACTGGCACGCAAAGTACCTGTGTCCGACGAGCACAACACCGCTGCCGACCGGGTGTTAGATGTCATTGACGGGCCAGAGCCAACGGGTGCAGAACACAATTGGACGCGCTGGGGCTACCCAGGGTATACTCTGCGCGGTTTTCTGCTGAACACGATCAATCCGTTCACCGTTTTTTTCTGGCTCGGTCTGGCCAGTGCTTTCGTAGTGTCCAACAAACTGTCTCCGCGCGAATCGGTCTCCTTTTTCGGTGGTATGCTCTTGTCGTTGGTCGCCACGGATGTGTTGAAAGCCTACGCTGCCAAGCGGTTGCGCTCGTTTCTCAACCCGCGCCACGTGTTGCTTTTGCAAAAAGGGATCGGCGTGGCGCTGCTGATTTCGGGTGTGGTGCTGTTTGTGCGGGTGTTGGTTTGAAGAAGGCTTTTATGTCGCGGACACTGCCCCCTAACCACAGCGTAAAAAACAGATACCACGCCACCCCCATCGCAGTCTCGATGGTGTACTCCACGAGAAAAGAGGCTAAAACCATGACCTGAAAGGCATAAAACAGTGCCCGCTTGTCGCGGTGAGCGAACACCGGGTACAAAAATGCGAACAGGCTGAAGCAGAGGCCCGAAAGGCCGGTGCCCGCCAACAGGTAGAGGAACTGGTTGTGCGGCAGTTTGGGCGCACCTTGGTACCGGGGAAAATATTGGGTCAGCGTTTTTTCGGTTTCTTTGGGCAGGTCGCCCGTGCCAACGCCGATCCAAGGATGCTCCTGCCAGATCAGCCAGCCGCTTTTCATGGAAATCCAACGCTCCGAGTCCGAGTACGTGGCTCCAGCACCTTGCCGGTACTGCTGCCAATCGTACACCGTGTACGCCCATTTTTGCCGCAGGCTGGGCACCGTGCGCACCGCTCCCCAGAACAGACAAACGGCGGCCAGCCCTGCCGCAAGCGCCACGCCCCAGCGCCTGGAGCGCCACGCCCAGCGCACGGCCAGAAAAAAAAGCGCCGCGTACAGGGCGATCAGCCCGCTGCGCACGGCCAGAAAATGGGCAAAACCGAACAGGAAAACCACGACTACCGCCAGCGCCATGCGCTCGCCCGCGTACCGCCAAAAAAACCGATTTTGCCACAGCCAGGCACCCGCCAGCACGGAAGTGGCCACCATCAGGCTGAATCGGATGTGGTTGCGCGGAACCGGCATTGGGCGGCCCTGGTACATCGCGTGCATGATTTCTGTCTCGTGCAGGAAAAAATTGATGGCCACGCCGACACACATAACCGCCATCGCCCAAACCAAAATGTAGAGCAACAGCCGGTGCCGACGTTCGCCCAAACGAGGCAGGTTGGCAAAAACCCAGGGCAGCACCAGAAATGGCAACCGCACGCGAACGCGCTCAAGCCAGTAGGCGTGGTCCTCAGACCAAAGCCCGCTCGCCACGGGAACCAACAGCAGCAACAGCAACGCGCTGCACGCGGGCTGGTGAAACAGGTTGCGAAATGACCGCACCAAAATCCGCCACCAACGCCGCTCGGGCCCACGCGGCGTTTCCCGCACCACCTGCCAAAAAGCCGTGACGACCAGTCCCCACATGGCCATAGCCAGCAAAAACGGCGAAACCGCCATGCTGACCACCAACAGTGTAGCGAAGAAAAGCGTGGTATCCGCCGGAGCGGCGGTGCTGATAGCCCAGATTCGGATGGTGTCGGAAAGGCGTGTTGTCATTTTTCTCAGAAACGCCGCTGTACAGCAATACGCTGACTCACCGCAGCGGGCAAAGATATACCTCGCACCGCAAGGCGCGAAGCCGCTTTTGTCATACTGAGCGCTGCTAATCAAAATATTAGGCCGAAGGCCATGCACAAAACCTCGCAGCGCGAAGTATAGAAACCCCGAACCGCTGCGCTACTTTTGCCGCCACTACAACATAAGATGCTTCAGCAAATTCAAAAACACCGCCGGTCGCCCGATCGCAACTACCGCTTCTCGGTGCTCGTGCCTACCTGGAACAATTTAGAGTGCCTGCAACTGTGCGTTGAGGGCTTACGTCGGCATTCAACATTTCAGCACCAGATCATCGTGCATGTCAACGAAGGGAAAGACGGCACGCTCGAATGGCTGGAAACCCAGCCCGACCTGGACTATACGGCGAGCCATAACAATGTAGGTGTTTGTTACGGCTTGAACGCGGCCCGCACCCTGGCCAAAACCGATTATATCTGCTACCTGAACGACGATATGCTCGTGCTACCCGAATGGGACTTGCACCTGTGGGCGGAAATCGAACGCATCGGCCACGCATCGTTCATCCTTTCCGGTACGGCTATCGAACCGAAGGACAGTGGGAACCCCTGCGTGATCGTACAAAATTTTGGCGACAGCCCAAAAAACCTCGATCGGGAACGGCTGCTCCGCGAGTACCGCACTGTGGAAATGCCGGACTGGTCGGGTAGCACCTGGCCGCCCATCGTACTGCACCGCGATCTGTGGGACTTGGTTGGCGGACTGAGCATCGAGTTTTCGCCCGGCATGTACTCTGATCCCGATCTGTCCATGAAACTCTGGCAGGCAGGCGTTCGGCACTTTCGCGGTATCGGCCAAAGCCGGGTGTACCACTTCGGCTCCAAGTCCACCAAACGCAAGCGCATGAACCGCGGCCGGGACATTTTTCTCCTGAAATGGGGCATCGGCAGCAGCACGTTCACCAACCAGTACCTACGCCGGGGAAGGCCGTTTGCCGGACCGCTCGAAAAGCCATTTATTTCGGCGGCGACCCGTTTGTTGAGCACGCTAAAACGCGGGTGGCACGCCTTAAGGCAAAGGCACTGATTAGAGCGTGTTTAGAGCGTGTTTAAATTTCAGTGCCGCGCTGCAAGGTTTTGTGCATGGCCTTCGGCCTACTATTTTGATTAGCAGCGCTCCGTATGACAAAAGCGGCTTAGCGCCTTGCGGTGCGAGGTATAATTTCACACGACACCAAACAACCCGAAAGCCGTAACTTTCGCAAAAATTAGTTCAACCATGTTACCCGTCCTCGCCGCCGCCATAGTTTTTGTCCTGATCGCCTTTTTTATGTTCAGCCTCCGCATCCTGTTTGTGAAGGGCGGCGAGTTTCGCGGCACCTGCGCCGGAAACAGTGCTTTTTTGAAAAAAGACGGCATCGCTTGCGGGGTTTGCGGGCGCAAGCCCGGAGAGGGCTGTGGAAAGGAAGATTAAGAGCCTACTCGAACGTGCTCTTCACCCGCAGGCCCCCGTCGGCCTCCGAGTATATCGCGTACATTTTCAGCCCTTTTTGCTGCGCTATTTCAAGCGATTTTTCCCAGCCCAATATCAAAAACGCCGTGGCATACGCATCGGCGCTCCCACAATCGTCGGCCTGTACCGACATGCTGAGCAGGTTGTGTGTGATCGGATACCCTGTGCGCGGGTCTATGGCGTGGCTGTACTTTTTCCCGTCGCGCTCCACGAATTTGCGGTAGCTGCCCGATGTGGCCAACGACTTGCCGCTCAACGGTACTACCGCCTGAAGGGGCCGCTCCGGGTTTTCGCCGCTGTTGGCGGCGGTGGGTTTGTCAATGCCGATCTGCCAAGGCTGTCCGCGTTCGTTTTGTCCGGCCGTCCGCACCTCGCCGCCGATTTCCACCAAGTAGTTTTGCACACCGTGTTTTTCCAAAAAAAGCGCGAGCAAATCCACGGTGTAGCCCTGCGCGATAGCGTTCATATCCACCTCCATACGCGGGTCTTTTTTGAGCAAACGGCCGTTTTCGAGCCGGATTTTGTGAAAACCCACGAATCGCCGCAGGCTGTCCACTTGTGCCGAATCGGGCATCGGAAGGCCTTTTTTGTAACTAAATCCCCAGGCCCGCACGAGCGGCCCGACGGTGATGTCGAATACGCCCCCCGTAGCCGCCGAAATTTCCTGCGAACGGCGGAACACAGCGGAAAAATGCTCGTCGGCCACCGCGCCCGGCTCGTTCCGGTTCATCCGGCTGATGACCGAACCGGTGTCCCACAGCGACATACTTTTGTCAATCAGCCGAAAAAGACTGTCCACCGGCTCGGAAAAATCGCGCCTACCAGCGTCCAAATATGTGATGTGAAACGTCGTGCCCTGCGCCTGCCCCTCCAACTGTATAAATCTCGGCCCCTCCTCGCACGAAAAAAAGAAAGCCAACCCGAAAGAAAACACCACGACGAGCCTTCCCGCTCCACCTGTAAGGGCGAAGTGGGGGGGGGGGGGGGGGGGGGGGGGGGGGGGGG
>JBEBHD010000120.1:0-15417 GCA_040080915.1 Saprospiraceae bacterium | reverse complement strand
CACCTTTGCTGCATCGTTTACACAGTGAAAAGTCCAGACACATGAAAAAACACTTCCTTGCCGCTTTATTGCTTGTTTTTTGCTGCCGCGCAGCCCAAGCACAATGCACCGCCGATGCAGGCCCCAACCAGACACTGACCTGTTTGAACACCAATACGGACATCATCGGCTCGTCCAATGTGCCCAATGCAACGTATGTCTGGACCGGCCCGAACGGTTTCACGTCCACCCAGCCTATTAACGTGGTTTCCTTTGCAGGTGTGTACTCGCTTACGATCACCGACCCATCCAACGGCTGCACAGCCACGGACGAGATGACCGTTTTCCTCAACACCACGCCGCCGGGGGCCTCGGCCACAGGCGGCACGCTCACCTGCAACAATACCCAGATAAACCTCACCGGCTCGTCGCCAACGTCGGGCGTGATCTTCGAATGGACCGGCCCGAACGGCTTTCAGGGCTTCCAGCCCAACCCGCCGGTTTTTGCGCCAGGGGTTTACTCCTTGACCGTAACCAATCCGGTGAACGGGTGCACGTCCACGGCACAGGCTATCGTTACGCAAGATGTGGTTGCGCCGAGCGTGTCGGTCACCGGCGGGGTTTCCACGTGCAGCAACCCGTCTGTGCCGTTGATAGCAACCGTGAACCCGCCCAACGTGACTTACAACTGGACAGGCCCGGCCGGTTTCACAACTAACGTGTCTAACCCGACAGCCACACTGCCCGGAACCTACACGCTAATTATAGTCAATTTGTCCAACGGCTGCACGGCAACCGCCGTCGCCGTGGTCACGCAGGATGCCAGTTTTCCGCTTCCTATACCAACCATTTCCCACGTCAAGTGCAACAGTGCCGCCGACGGGTCGGTAATATTGAGCGTATCGGGCGGCGTACCACAATATACATTCCTGTGGGCTGGCTCGAACGGGTTCACCGCTACGACACAAAACCTGACCAATCTCCCTGCCGGACCATATTTTGTCACGGTGTCTGACAATTTGGGCTGTAGCAGCACTGCAACAGCCATTATTAACCAGCCTGCGGCATTAACACTACTCACGCCTCAAATCAAAATCACGCCAGTTTCTTGCTCCGGCCAAAATACGGGTGCCATTGGTTTGCCTGACCCGATTGGCGGAACACAACCGTATTCTTACCTCTGGTCTAACGGTATCACCACACAGGACCTCAGTAACCTCATGGCTGGCACCTACACCCTTACCGTGACAGATGCTAACGGATGCTCTCGTACCTTCTCGTTCACGGTAGGTACACCTCCCGTCCTGCAAGTCGGCAACGTGATTGCCTGTGAAAACACCATCAGTGCCAGCGCCACTGGCGGTACGTTGCCGTACAACTTTCTTTGGAGCAATGGCGCAACCGGACCTACGATAACCAACCTGACTCCTGGCATGTACACCGTCACGATCGAAGACGATCTCGGCTGTACGGCCATCGAAACAGCCACACTGTCAGCCAACGCCACCTCTTGCACGCGCATCATCGGAAAAATAACCCACGACGAAAACAACAACTGCCTCACCGATTCGGCGGAGACGGCGCTCAATGGCTGGTTTGTGCAAGCTGTCGGCTCCAGCGGCACCTATTTCGGCATGAGCGACGGCTCAGGCGAGTACACGATCAGCCTGATACCGGGTAACTACACCGTTTCAGTCGTGGCCAACAACCCCAACGTGGTCGTCTGCCAGAACGACTTGCCCGCCAGCCTTGTCCAAGCGGGCGAAACGGACACCGTCGATTTCCTCGTGCAACTGCCCAACCCCGACTGCCCGCAACTGAGCGTCAGTTTGTCCACGCCTGTACTGCGGCGTTGTTTTAGCAACAATGGTTACAACCTCATTTATTGCAACGACGGCCCAAATGAGGTACCCGATGCATACGTCACGCTCGACCTTGATCCGTTCCTGAGCATTGTCACCACCAACAAACCGTTCACCCCACTCGGCAACAACCTGTTCCGGTTCGAGCTCGGCACACTCCAGCCCGGTTTCTGCGGAAGCATATTCATTCAAGTGAATGTATCGTGCAACGCCATTTTAGGTCAGGTACACTGCTCCGAGGCGCATATCTACCCCGATTCCATCTGCGACCCTCTGAACCCGCTATGGTCGGGCGCTTTGGTGGAGGTCACATCGGATTGCGTGGGCGACTCCCTTCATTTTATCCTGAAAAACATCGGCCTCGGCAACATGACCAAAGAACTGGAGTATATCGTCATCGAGGACGGGATCATGCTGCACAAGAAAAATGCCCCGGCGCTGCAATCAGGCGAAACCATGACGGTTGTCGTGCCTGCCACCGGTGCCACTTGGCGCGTGGAGGCCACACAGGAGCCGTTCGCTCCGTGGCCAGCCCAATCGGTATTGTCGGTGGAAGGCTGCACCAGCACAGGGTCGTTCATCACGGGATTCGCGGGCCAATTCTCCACCGGCGAACAAGGCAACTGGGAAGATATCAACTGCACGGCCAATGTCGGTTCCTACGACCCGAACGACAAACAGGGATTCCCTATTGGGTATGGTGACAAGCACTATGTCCGCCCCGGCACGGAACTGGAGTACCTCATCCGCTTCCAGAACACGGGCACCGATACAGCCTTCACCGTAATCGTCCGCGACACGCTTTCACCTTGGCTCGACCCGCTCAGCGTGCGCCCCGGTGCCAGCAGCCACAACTACCGCTTCGAATTGGACGGCAAGGGCATCCTGATCTTTGATTTCCAAAACATCCTGCTGCCCGACAGCAACGTGAACGAACCGGCCTCCCACGGCTATGTGCAGTTCCGCATCAGCCCGCGTGCCGATGTGCCGTTGGAGACCAACATCCTGAACAAGGCCGCCATTTTCTTCGATTTCAACGACCCGATTATCACCAACACCACCCGCCACCGCATCGGCGAGAATTTCGTGACAGTGATCATCATTGATTACGAAGACCCAAATACGCAATTGAATGTGATACCCAATCCTATGGGCGAATTCTGCAAAATATCTTTGTTGGATGCCTCGGCATCGGGCGCATACAGCCTGCGCGTGTACGACCTTACCGGGCGGCCCGTTCGGGAAATGAACACCTCCGTGCCCGAATTTTTTCTGCGCAAAGATGATATGCCCGCCGGGGTGTACCTGTTTCAGGTGCAACGCGATGGAATGTTGGTTGGCAGTGGGAAACTGTTGGTGCGCTAAGGCTTATCTGTCCAGCACCAATTTTCCAGACTGGACAGCGCCACACTGGGTCGTCAGTTGATAAAAATAAAGCCCTGCGGGCAGATCACCGCGCTCCAGTACCCAGTTTTGCCCGAAAAATGCCTCCTGCCGAACGATTTGGCCGGAGGCATTTGTCACTACTATTCGGTGTTGCTTGCCTTCGGTGGCCTGGTCCTCAAGGAAAAATGTCGCCTGTTCGCCCGCCGGATTGGGCATAACCCGGACGGTGGGCGCGTCGGCCACCGGCTCGTCGTCGGACACGATCAGGGTGATTGTTTTACACAAGCGGTCGTCTTCGGGGATGCCATCGAGATGGCCATTGGGAAGATTTGTCCAGAAGCAAAGGTCTACTGAAGTAGTACCCATTTCCTGCAGCAAGTAGAAATCCTGTTCCAATTGCACACCTTTTGATTCCCCGGGTTCCAAAAACATATATTTTAACCATGCGAAGTGTTTTTCTATCGGGCAGCCGTACCAGCAAGAAGTGTAGCGCCCCATCACTACAAACTCGGATATCGGCTCAGATCCCGTGTTTTTCACAATTGCATGCAACTGCCCGAATTCGACATTGGTTACATACGGCCCAAACGGCGGGCAGTAATGTGGTGGCGATAACTCCTGCGATGGGTTTGTTAATCCAATGTCTGTGAGGGACATGGAGTATTTTGCCACGATCTCCGGATTAGTCGTCGGGGCTGATTTGAGAAACACACCTTGGTTGCGTGGAAAATTGCACTCTCCACTGAGCCACAACAGGCTGTCGCCCGGCGTGTGGATAATGGAAAGCACCCGGTACTGCTTGTCGTAACCGTATGTGGCGACCACATTTAGCGTACCCGACTCAAAGCGCTGGATGACAGATTCGCCGCTAGAGTTTTCACCCGTAACCCAACAGGCTTCGTCTGCCCAAAAAACTTTTGACCACGATTGGGAGTACAGCAATGGTTTTTCGGCAACAATATCCAAGCCCCCGTTGAGGCGGTATAATTTGTTCGTTCCCAAACAATACCACTCGCCCGAGGGGGCTTGAACAGCATGGAGAATGTTGTCGGGAAACGGCACAGAAAAAAACGGATTGGATGAACCTATGGCCTGGTTTCCATAGGCCAGGTAGCCGCCCAAATTGTTCTTGACAAGCCCGTTCCAGGTAAATCCTGTGTTACTCATGCTCAGTAATGTACCGTCGGGTGAGTAAACAAACTTGTGTTTGTCCGTTTGGAAGCCCACGTTTCCATTGGCCGAAGGTACTAACCAGAGCCTTTCGTTATCTTGGTGCTCGATCGGCGTTGTCACGACCCAAAGTAACTTCCCGGCAGCATCCATTCGGGCCAAGCCTTCGGGAGTGGGAAAATCACATGCTTCGTACACCGCGCCTATATATACACCGCCATTTGCATCTGGCAGGATTTGCATTTCCCGGATGTTTTCGAGGTTGGATAGCGAAAGTTGCTTACTCCACAGGATATCATCATTTTTTGCATCCCACTTGATCACATAGGGGCGCTCATACGATGGAGAAGCTAGCCCTCGAACCGCCCCGAACCACGCCCCATCTGGCCCTTGTACCCATTCGTGCAGCCTGTTGTCAAAATCAAACAAGAAATGGTAATCACCTTGCCCCTGAGCAGTAATTGGGTTAATTTGCAACAACCAAACAAGTAGGAGGAATAGCATTTTTTTCATAAGAATCTACTCTGCGGGTTTGGTTCGGCCGCAGAGGGCACAAATCTACCAACCATAGCCGAACCGGGTTGTCGCCGATGAGCAAACGGCGATCAAAACGGCAACAATGCACGCGGCGTTTTCAACCAGCCCTTTCCATCATAGCACCTTGCCGGAATTTTTCTTTCCTTTGCCAAGCGCAGCAAGTTTTTTTCGCGTTTGTAACTACTTAGCACCAGTATGGGGCGGTCCTAACCGCACAGTTTTTCACCACAGATTTTCACGGATTCGCACAGATTTTTTCTCTGTCCGTTTAAAAATCTGTGTGAATCCGTGAAAATCTGTGGTGAAAATTACTCGCCTCAGGAGAGGCTAAATAGTTACCCGCGTTTGTGCATTTTTTCCACAACCCACATCTGTCCCGCCGCGTCTAACAGCCAGCAACCACTTACCATGCAACGCTCCACCATCCTCCTCTTGCTCGCCCTTTCCTTCGCTTTTTGCAAATACGCCCAAAAAGCGCCCGCAGGAACCAGCACCCAACCCACCTCCGCGCCCATGCCCACGACACCCGCACCTGTTTCCGGCGACTATGCCTCGGAATGGAAGGCCATTGACAGCCTCGACAAGCAAGGCCTGTTCAAAAGTGCCCTCGAAAGCACCGAAGCCCTGTACGCCCGCGCAAAGGCCGACCGAAACGGCCCCCAAACCATCAAAACCCTGCTCTTTCGCGGCAAGTACACCACCATGCTGAACGAAGACGGTTTCGTGAAAGCCGTGCAGATACTCGAAAATGACGAAAAAACGGCTGCCGAACCGGAGCGTTCCGTGCTGCAAAGCCTGCTCGGCGAACTGTACGCTACCTACCTGCAAAGCCAAGGCTGGCAAATCCAAAGCCGAACCCCACTGGCCGACGGCGAAGGTGGCGACATCCTCACCTGGTCTGCCGAACAGATCGAGCGGCGATCGCTGGCGTTTTACAGTGCTTCCGTGCAAAATGAAGCCGTGCTGCGTGCCGTACAGGCCGACTACCTGCACGCCATTTCCCGCCCTGGCGAGGCCGACTCGGTCGGTGCCAAACCGCTGCGTCCCAACCTGTTCGACTTCCTCGGCCACCGCGCCCTGCGCCATTTCACCGACGAACGCGGCTACCTCACCGAGCCTGCCTACAAGTTTTACCTCGACCAGCCCGAAGCGTTCGCACCAGCAGCCGATTTTGTGAAATTCAATTTCCAAAGCCGCGATACGACCTCCGGCAAATGGCTCGCCATACGGCTGTGCCAGCGCCTCATCGCCGCTCACCTCTCGGCGGGCGACGAGGCTGCCCTGATTGATGCCGAACTGCTGCGCCTCCAGTTTGCCGACAACAACGCCGTACTCGAAGACAAGGCCGACCGCTACCGCCAAGCCCTCGCCATCCTGCACAAAACCCACTACAACCACCCGTCCGATGCTGAAATCGCCCACAAAATCGCTTGGGAGCACCTGACCCACGCAGCCATGCCCAACACCGATCCGTCGCTGCTCAAACAAGCCGCCGACGAATGTGAAAGCGCCATCAGTCGTCACCCCGGCACCTACGGTGCCAAACTGTGCGAGGCGCTGCTGTTCGATCTGCGCCGGGAAGAAATCGGCCTCGAAACGGAGCACATCGGGCTGCCGGGCAAGCCGCTGCTCGTATCCATGACCTACAAAAATGTGAAAAAAATATGGGCCAAGGTAGTGCAGGTGCCCAACGACCCGCTCGTGTTCGAGCAGGTCGAGTGGGAGAATCGCCTGGCCTACCTGAACGGCCTGCCCGCTGTACAACAACGTACCTGGGACATCCGTGACGCGGGCGACTACCGACAACACCGCACCGAAATCAAACTCGACCCGTTGCCTGTGGGGCGCTATTTCGTGCTCGTCTCCAGTTCCGGCGACTTCGCTGGCACAACCCATCCCGCGTGTTTCACGGCATTCGTTTGCTCCGGCCTCGCGGTGGTGTCGTTCGATCAAAACGGCGACCAGCAGTTTGCCGTCGTGAACCGCGAGACGGGTTCGCCCATCGCGGGCGTACGCGGTGAGTTTTTCGAGTCCAAGTGGGACCGCAACGTGCGCCGCAACGTGCGCAACCGCATCGCACAGGAAATCAGTGATCAGAATGGTTTTTTCAAACCCGACATTGACACGCGCCGAGGGTTCAACGTCCGGCTCAGTCGCGAACAGGACACCCTCTGGCTCGACGAGTTTTTCAATAACTACCGCAACGAGCCGCGGCAGCCGAACCGCGAAACGCTGTTCTTCACCGACCGTAGCCTGTATCGCCCCGGCCAAACGGTGTATTTCAAAGGCATGCTGCTCCTGCGAAACGAAAAGGAAATGCCCGCCATAATCCCGAATACCGACGTGACCGTGCGGTTCCTCGACGCGAACAGCCAGGAGAAGGGCCGCCTGAAACTACGCACGAACGAGTACGG
Organism: Saprospiraceae bacterium; assembly: GCA_040080915.1. GTDB lineage: Bacteria > Bacteroidota > Bacteroidia > Chitinophagales > Saprospiraceae > M3007. The sequence continues at coordinate 8,069 of JBEBHD010000120.1, read as the reverse complement.
AACGTTCAACGGTGCATTTCAAGCGCCTGCGTCTGGCCTTACCGGCCAAATGCGCATCGAAGCCGAGGGACTCAACGGCGGGGCCTGGTTCAACGTCGAAGAGTACAAACGGCCCAAATTCGAGGTGGTCTTCAAGCCCGTAGCGGGCGCGTACCGCGTGAACGATGCCGTTTCCGTGCGCGGCGAGGCAAAAAATTACGCTGGCAGCGTCGTGGACGGTGCCAAAGTTCGCTACCGTGTGGTGCGGCAGGCACGGTTCCCGTGGTGGGACTGGTGGCGCGGTAGTAAGCCATTCCCCGTCGAGAGCATGGAAATCGCCAATGGCGAAACCAGCACCGCCTCCGACGGAAGTTTTGAGATCAAATTCACGGCCCTGCCCGACCGCAGCATTCCCAAAAAAGACCAGCCGATGTTCGATTTTTTCGTCACCGCCGACGTGACCGACATCACGGGCGAAACCCGCAGCAGTGAAACGCAGGTTTCCGTGGGCTATGTAGCGCTGAACGTGGTGTTTGATTTGACCGAAACCATCGAAATCGAGGCCCTGCGCAGCATTTCCCTCAACACGACCAACTCCGCCGGGCAGTTTCAGGCCGCTTCGGGTGTGATCGAAATCACCCGGTTGGTAGCACCCCGCCAGCAGTTTGTCAGCCGCTACTGGGAAAACCCCGACGTGCTGACCTTGCAAGAAGCCGAATTCCGCCGCGATTTCCCCAACTACGCCTGGAACGGTGAGGACAATCCCGAAAAATGGGGCCGGCAGGATTTTTCGCGTACCGTAAAGTTTGGCACCACAGCCGCCGCCGCCAAGGTTGACCTGCACGACGGCAGCATGAGCGCTGGCTATTACCAAGTGATTTTGAAAACCAAAGACGCTTTCGGCGAGCCGGTCGAGATCAAAAAAACCGTGCGGGTTTGGGAGGCAAAAAACCGCGCCACGCAGTTCGTCGAACCGGGCGGCATTTTGGAAAAAAACACCTGCGAACCCGGTGAGACCGCCCGGTTTTGGCTCGGCGGTAGTGAAAAACTGCGTTTCCTGTATCTGTTGGGTCGGGAGGGCAAAAGTCAGCCGCCCCGCTGGTTGGACGTTGCTGGCGTGCAACCCGTGGAAACGCCCGTTCTGGAAAGCGACCGCGGCGGCTTGTCCGTGAACGCCTTCGCGGTGCGCAACAACCGGTTTTACCAAGTCGGCCCACACAGCGTGACCGTGCCGTGGAGCAACAAAGACCTGACGATCACCTACGAAACCTTCCGTGACAAGCTCGCGCCGGGCGAAAAAGAAGAATGGCGCATCAAGATCAGCGGACCGAAAAAGGACAAGGTGGCCGCCGAATTGGTAGCCGCCATGTACGATGCCTCGCTCGACCAGTTCCTGCCGCACAGCTGGCAGGGCATGCATTTTCCAAGTCATTTTCACCGGATACATTTCTCTGGCAGCGGCTTCCGAGCCGCGAACGGTGACACGCGGCACAATCCCTCCGGCATGCCGCAGCCGCCAGGGCGCACCTATCGGGAAATGGACTGGTTTGGATTTCCGCTCTACGGCGGGCGTTTCCCGGGCCTACTCGCCGACGGTGCCGTACTCATGATGCGATCGCCAGAAGTAGCCAACATGGAAGTTGTTGCTCCTGCGGCAAGCGGCAAGGCCAGAGCCAAAAAGGACACCATTGTGACCTTCGATCCGGAGACCTACGAAGATCAAGTAAAAATCATTGACCATGATAGTGAACCCGAAGAAGGCCCCGTGAAGCGGCCCACGCCCCCCCTTCAACCGCGCCGCAACCTGAACGAAACCGTATTCTTTTTCCCCGAAATGCGCACCGACGCGCAGGGCAATATTGTGCTAAAATTCACCATGAACGAGGCGCTTACCCGCTGGAAATTCCTCGCATTCGGCCACACCAAAGACCTGCAATGGGCCTTGTCGGAAAAAAGCGTGGTCACCCAAAAGGAGCTCATGGTGCTGACCAACCCGCCGCGTTTCCTGCGCGAGGGCGACGTGCTGGAATTCACGGCCAAGGTGAGCAACCTCTCCCAGGAACCCGTCACCGGTACCGCTGTGCTGAACCTGTTCGATGCTGCATCCATGCAGCCGGTAGACGGCGACTTCGGGTTAACCCAAAAAACAGTCAGTTTTTCCGTGCAGCCCGGCCAATCAGCTCCCGTGTCGTGGCGGCTGAACGTGCCAAGCGGCAAGGCCGACGGCCTCACGTGGCAGGTATTTGCCGAAGGCAAATCCTTCCGCGACGGGGAGGAAAACACACTGCCGGTGCTTACCAACCGCATGCTCGTGACCGAAACGCTGCCCATTACCGTGCGCGGCAACCAGACCAAAACTGTTGTTTTCGACAACCTGAAAAACAGCGGCTCCGGCAGCCTGCGCACCCACCGTTACACTGTCGAGTTTACCAGCAATCCCGCTTGGTACGCCGTGCAGGCGCTGCCCTACCTCATGGAGTTCCCGCACGAATGCACGGAGCAGATTTTCAGCCGGTTCTACGCCAATACCCTCGCCAGCAGCGTGACGCAAAAAATGCCGGGATTGCGGCGGGTGTACGACCGCTGGAAGGCCGCCGGCAGTGGTGCCATGCAATCCAACCTGAGCAAAAACCAGGAACTGAAAACCGCTCTGCTCGAAGAAACACCGTGGGTGCTGGATGCCCAGAGCGAGGAGCAGCAAAAGCAGAACATTGCCCTGTTGTTCGACCTCAACCGAATGAGCGACGAGCGCGAACGCACCATCGCCATACTGGCCGAGCGCCAAGGCGAGGGCGGCGGCTGGTCGTGGTTTCCCGGCGGGCAGGAGAGCTGGTACATCACCCAGCATATTGTGACCGGGTTCGGGCATTTGAACAAGTTAGGCGCGTTTTCTGTGGACAATGACCAGCAAGCGGCCCAAACCCTCGACCGCGCCATGACGTTCTGCGACGGCGAAATCCGGCACCAGTACGCCGAACTGGAGCGCCAAGCCCAAGCAGGAAAAATAAAACTCGACGAGGACCACCTCGACGGCCTCGCCATCCAGTATCTGTACGCCCGTTCGTTTTTCCCGCTCGACCGCGTGGACAATGTGACCGGCTACTACCTCGACCAAGGTGCCAAATACTGGCTGAAACGCGGCTTGTACGAGCAAGGCATGCTCGCCCTGGCGCTGCACCGTCATGGTCGCCCCGAAGCGGCCCAGCGCATCGTGGCCAGTTTGCGCGAACGCGCCATTGTGAAAGAGGAACTCGGTATGTACTGGCCGTTCGACTGGGGCATGTACTGGTACCAGTTGCCCATCGAAACCCAAGCACTGCTCGTGGAGGTGTTCGACGAAGTGGCCAACGACCGCAAAGCCGTCGAAGAACTGCGAATTTGGTTGCTGAAAAACAAACAGACCAACCGCTGGGAAAGCACCAAGGCCACCGCCGAAGCCGTGTATGCCCTGCTCCTGCACGGCGACAACTGGTTAGAAAATACCAAGCCAGTACAGGTGAGCCTTGGCGGCAAAACACTCAAACCCGCCGAATACGAAGCCGGTACCGGGTATTTCAAAGAAACCTGGAAAGGCAACGAGGTAAAGCCTGCCTGGAGCACGATCAAGGTAGAAAACCCGAATAGCAACCTCGTGTGGGGGGCAGCCTATTGGCAGTATTTTGAGGATTTGGACAAAATCGCGTCGTTCAAAAAAACACCGCTGACCATCGTCAAGCAACTGTACAAAGAAGAAAATACGCCCACCGGCCCAAAACTGACTGCCATCAACGACGGCAACACACTGCATCCGGGCGACAAGATCAAAGTCCGTATCGAGATCCGCGTGGACCGGGCCATGGAGTTTGTTCATCTGAAGGATATGCGTGCCAGCGGTTTAGAGCCGCAGAACGTACTCAGCGGCTACCACTGGCAGGGCGGACTCGGCTACTACGAAAGCACGAAAGACTTGGCCACGCACTTTTTCATAGACTACCTCCCGCGCGGCACCTTCGTGCTGGAGTACCCGCTCGTGGTCAACCACCGGGGCGATTTTTCCAACGGTATCACGACGCTCCAGTGCATGTATGCGCCGGAGTTTTCGAGCCATTCAGAGGGTGTGCGCGTGAAGGTGGAGTGATGTACCCGTTAGTGCCGGATGCACCACAGATTTACACAGATTCTTCATGGATAAATCTGTGTGAATCTGTGTAAATCTGTGGTGACTTTGAAAATATGCCCCGTCACTCCACCGGCAGCCGCTGTACCACAAAAAAGCCTAACCGCCGTCCGCTGTCCAAACCTGCATCCAGCACATCGCGGAACTGAAGCCCTCCGTACAGGCGCGAGACGGCGGCCTCTGCGGCGGCCTCGCGGAACGCGGCGTGCTGGCGCGTGCGGCCAGCGTTGGTGTCGGCCACAGCCACGCGGTCGCCAATTAATTTAGTCAACACTTCAGCGGCTGCGGCTGAAACGATACCGTGGTCAGCGCAATCGGATGAACTGCTCAACAACGGCCTCCATACCGCGTCAATGGATCGGTTGATCGCCGCTTGCGGCTGCTCTCGATTATGCCCTGATTGGTCATCCCTGCATACGACGTAAGCATCGGCCATTGCCAGCGCCACAACTGTGTGGGTGCGCAAGGCTTGATTGAACGGTACGTTTCGTTGGCTGCAGGCTGTTCCACAAATAGCCAGCCAGTGGCCTGAAAGCGAATTTTCCCGGGTATCCCAAAACTCGGCGATGTCGCGCTGTTCCGGGGCTAGGTTGCGCCCCGTATCGTACACTGCACGCACGCGAGTCAAATACGGGCTGCTTTCGCTCATGTCAGGCGGCGCAGGTGCAGGCAGGGCGAAGGTTTTCGTTGTTTCGAGAAAAAACGGCCGCAACGCACCGGATTGGCCAGTGGCCAATTGCTGAAACCCGTCGGTAGCGGCATAAGCCAGAATGGAGCGGGCGATGTCCGCACTTGCGGCCTTGGACGACTGGATCAAGTGTTCGTCCAAGCCTTTTTCACGGAAAGCCTGCTCCAGAGCAGCTTGTTTGGCGGTCAGTATGGTGCTGCTCGGGAAGAATCCGCGCCCGGTTTCCAGCACAGCCCACAAAGCCGCAAAAGGGTGAAACACGGAATCGGCACGAGCAAAAATATGGGACAGAGGCATGCCACGCAAAGTCTCTTGAAAGGACGATACTTTGGCCTGAAAACGGGCTGTGGTTTCGTGCCCGGCCAGCAGGGCGTAAGCGAAATAACGACTGGCTACGAAAGGCTGCACTTGCTGCTGCTGGATAGCCGATGACAGCCCGGAAACCACCGAGCTCAGTTCGGATTCGGCCAAGATGCGTAGTCCGTTGAGGCGGCTTGCCTCATTTGCGTCGGCTGGGAGGACGGTTGTGTCTTTTTCCCGGTATCGGTCCTTGGATTTGCTTTTGTTCGATTGTTGGGCCATTCCAACAGTGGCCAAGGCGAGGAGGGCGAGGATTAGGCTGTGTTTTTTCATCAAAAAAAGTGTGTTGTGTTGGTTTGCAATGTTGTCGCGAAGAACGACACTCGGAGGCATTGGATTATCGCGGTCGGCAAATATTGGGCGTTCGCCCGCTAAAACTTGTTGTCGGTCTCCGTCCGGGCAGGAAAACCCGTTCGGCTGCAACCATGCCACAGACCGACGGGTCTATTGGGCGCATTCAAAAGTACAGAGAACCAACAACTACTAAACTAAGCAGAGCAATAACACGGAGGTTTTTTGAGCGCCAGACGCAAGTCAGGCGCTCCGTTTTTTTTATGGGGCCTTCAGTACGGATACCAGTCTTTCCAGTCTTCGCGCAGTTTTTGCCGCACGCGCTCTTCGGCGGGGTTGGTTGCTGGCTCGTACAATACTTTGCCGCGCAGGGCATCAGGCAGGAAATCCTGTTGAACCAAATGACCGGGGAAGTCGTGCGAGTATTTGTAGCCCGCCCCGTAGTCGAGTTCTTTCATCAATTTGGTAGGCGCGTTGCGCAAATGCAACGGCACGGGATGACCGCCGCCGCTGCGCACCGTTTCGAGCGCCCGGTCTATGGCCCCGTAGGCCGAGTTGCTTTTGGGTGATGTGGCGAGATAAACGGCACACTGTGACAGGATGATCCGCGCTTCGGGCATACCGATCATACGGATGGCATCCATCGTGGTGGTGGCAAGAAGCAGGCCGTTTGGATTGGCCAGCCCGATGTCCTCGGCGGCGAGGATGACCAACCGCCGGGCGATGAACTCGATATCCTCGCCGCCGTTGAGCATACGCGCCAGCCAATAGACGGCCGCGTTTGGGTCGCCCCCTCGGATACTTTTGATGAAAGCAGAGATGATGTCGTAGTGCTGCTCGCCATCCTTGTCGTACAGGGCAATGTTTTGCTGAATGCGCTGCCGCACGAGGTCGTTGGTGACGTGCAAGGGTTCGCCGGGCTGGCGGTAGTTGCTTACGAGTTCCAGCGCGTTGAGCAGTCGGCGAGCATCGCCGCCGGAAAAAAGCAGGAGGGCATCCGTTTCAACAAGATCAATGTCGGCGTTTTTCAGGGCCTCATCTTCGTGCAACGCGCGATGAAGCAGACTGACGAGCTCGTCCTTTTCCAAATGCTGGAGCACATAAACCTGGCAACGCGACAAGAGCGCCGGAATTACCTCGAACGACGGATTTTCCGTTGTTGCACCAATGAGCGTGACCACCCCCTTTTCCACGGCACCGAGCAGGGCATCCTGCTGGCTTTTGGAAAAACGGTGTATCTCGTCAATGAACAGAATGGCACCTTTAGCCTGAAAGAGCGTGGTTTTTTCGGCACTTTCGATGGCATCGCGGATGTCCTTTACGCCGGAATTGATGGCCGAGAGTTGGTAAAACGGCTTTTTCAGCAGCTTGGCGATCAACTGTGCCAAGGTCGTTTTGCCCACGCCCGGAGGCCCCCATAGAATAAAGGACGGAATCTTGCCCGCCTCGATAGCCTGACGCAACACGGCACCTTCGCCTACCAAGTGTTGTTGGCCGACGTATTGTTCAAGCGTTTGGGGGCGCATGCGTTCAGCGAGTGGAGACACGTCGAAAATGATGAATGATGAATGATGAATACCCTGTCCCGATCCATCGGGAATGAATAGCCTCTTTTGATCCAACAGGAATGAATCCTTGACAAGCAGCAATTTGCCGTACTTTTGCGCCACATCTTTGAGAAACAACATGTACACGACCTTACCCCTGCTCCTGATCAGCCTGATCGGTACCGGTGGCCTATTGGCCCAACCGAACACTCCTGTCGGAAACCTGCTCACGCCAAAGGACAGCGTTCTGCTCACGATCAACAATAGCCAGAAACTGATCCACCACATCGTCAAGCCTAAGCAGACACTTTTTTCACTGGCCAAGTATTACGGCTTGAGCTTGGAAGAACTGTACGCGTTACACCCCGAATTCCAGACCAATCCGGCACTTCGGGCAGGCACACTTGTCAGCATTCCCATTCCCAACCGCGCTATTCGGCGATACAAAGGTATGAACTTCGACCCCGCGAAGTTCGCACCAATTTATTATGTGGTACAGCCGGGCGACAACCTGTTCCAGATTTGTAAGCGCCATTTCAGCATGCCGGTGGATTCCATTCGGGTGCGCAACAACATGCGCAATGAGCAGATCAAGCCTGGCCAGCTGTTGCTCATCGGCTGGATGGGCTTAGAGGGCATTTCCGCCGACTGGCGAACGCCTGCGGCACCACCAATCACCGGGCAGACCCATCAATTGCGCTACGACGAAGAAAAAAAGGCTCGAAATGAGATAATTACCCAAGGAGTGTGTTTTTGGCAACGGGACAGCAACGAAAAGGGCGACCTATACGCCCTGCACCGGGAAGCCAACATCGGCACGGTGATGGCGGTGAACAACCCGATGAGCCGTCGAACAGTGTACGCCAAGGTGATCGGGCGCATCCCGGCAGGTTATGGCAGCAACATCGAAGTGGTGTTGTCGCCTGCGGCGGCCCGGCAGATCGGGGCAAGAGATCCGCGCTTTTTTGTGAAAATCCGGTATTTGAAGTAGGAGATAAGAGCGTGTTAAAATTTCAGTTGCCGGGCTGCAAGCGGCAACTGAAATTTT
>JBEBHD010000119.1:0-15464 GCA_040080915.1 Saprospiraceae bacterium | reverse complement strand
TTGTTGATTTTAGAAGTATCCGTAGCGTACACCTCAAGCCTGAAACCTCCCTCTGGCGGTCAGCTCTACGAACTTCACCAATCTAAAATCATGTAATCTTCAATCATGTAATTTTTATGTTTTGACTTTTCCAGTTTTGGCACGTCAGTTTTCATGCGCCTGCCCTGGGGATCCATCTAACCCCCAAACCAGCCCCCACAAAAAAAACTCGCTATACCATGACTACCCAACCTGATCCGCTATCTAAAGTACGGCACCTTCTCGACAGCGTGTGCGACCCTGAAATACCGGTTCTCACTATTGCCGACCTTGGCATCTTGCGCGACCTGCGCTGGCACGATACCGATGGTTTGGTAGAAGTTGTCATCACGCCCACATACAGCGGTTGCCCGGCAATGAACGCCATTGAAGTGAACATCCGTGCCGCGCTGCAGGAGGGCGGTTTCGGCAAGATTCTTGTCACCACCGTGCTCAGCCCCGCTTGGACGACGGACTGGCTCAGCGCCGAGGGGCGCGACAAGTTGCGCCGTTACGGCATAGCCCCGCCCGCCGAGGCAAGTATGGACAAAAAGGCTCTGTACGGCGAACGTCGCGCACTCGCCTGCCCGCATTGCGGCTCTTCCAACACCGAAATGATCGCCCAATTTGGCTCCACAGCCTGTAAGTCACTGTTCAAATGTTTGGATTGTTTGGAACCGTTCGACTATTTCAAGTGCCATTAAATTTTACTTCAACTTTTCAACTCAATTACCATGAGCGCACTCAGACTCAGCCAACAAGGTTTTAAAATCGGCACTAGCGTTTTCGGCAACCATGGAGCTAAACCGGGCAGCGTCAAACAGATCGTCCACGACGGTGATACGGTGGATGCTCGCCTGAACGAAAACATCGGCGTACGATTCCTCGGCATTGACTCCGCTGAGGTTAGTTTCCCGTTACCGGCCAGTTCGTTCGTCAACCTTTCCAACGACCGTTGGGACGTATTTTTTACTTCCGGCAAATGGCGCAACGGACTGACACTGGAGGCCGGGTTGCTGCAAAACCTCGAAGTCCGCATCGGTAACGGCACCGACGTGGCCCCCAACCACGCCCGCCACGCCGAGCGCGCCCAGCGTGCGTTGGAGGAAACCATCCACAACGACCTGAACCTGAGCGGCAAATCACCCGCTGATTTTACCTTCTTCATGTCGTTTGGTCACGAGTTCCTGGATGGAACGGGCAGGCTCCTGTGTTACCTGAACAGCGCCGACACCAACTTCGATGACCCGGAAGTGGCCAAGGCCGTAACCAAACTGAGCTATAATGAGCGCCAGCTCGCCTCAGGGGCGGCACTGCCGTATTTCATCTGGCCTAACCTCCAGCCTTTTATGATGGGCAGCCCGTTCGTGCCGGACAATATTCGCCCCGCCACGTTTTGGAAAGCGATCAAGCGCAGTTCCAAACTCAAAAGTGCCCGCAAAAGCGTACAGGATGCCCGCTCGGCTGGCAAAGGAGTGTTCGATCCTGCCGACCCGCAGCGCCTCGAGGCGTTCGAACTGCGGTTTATCAGCCGCCGCAAACCGCCGACCCGTTTCGTGATTGACCTGTCCAAACCGGAAGGCAACACCTTGTTGGCTCCGCAACGGTATTTTCAGGTACCCAATCCGGAAGACCGACTGTACATACCTGCGGAATACCGCATGCTTTTTGAGCACCTCGGCTGGGTGGTGGAAGGAGCATGAACGTTCGTTTGTTTGTCCAAAATTGAAGTGGTACTTTTGCCGAAAATAACGACATGACATCTGCGGCCATTCAACAGCACCAACAGGGCGGTGTCCCGAACGGGAAGCCGAAGTCTATTTCGTGGCGCGAGTTCCAAAAACGGTACCTCGTGCGGGAAGACGGGCACAAGTATGAGTGGGCGAACGGCACGGTCGTGAAATCAAGAAATATGGACTCCTCCCAGTTTTACATCGTGCAAAACCTGCTCCGGCTCTTCGAGTCGTTGCGCACGTTCGGAAAAACCACCGGCATGCTCATCATGGAGGGCGATATGTTTTTCGGCACCAACCATCGCCGCCCCGACATGGCCTTCCTGACCGATGAACAGATCGCCCGCACCGCGCACGGCGAAAACCAGGTGCCGCTGTTCGTCATCGAAGTTATTTCCACCAACGACCAAGCCAACCTCATCCACCAAAAAATGGAAAACTACCGCGATGCCGGGGTGCAAGTCGTGTGGCATATTTCCCCCCAAATAGGTCAAATACACCTGTACACCGGTAAAAAACTCAAACAAATGACGGTCTGTCAAGGCGAGGACCTGAGTTCTGCGGCTCCTGTGCTGCTCGATTTTTTCCTTTCTGCCGCCGACCTGCTCCGCAAACCGGCCCAACCGTAACGATCCGTTTTTTTAGCGAAACATCTTTTTTTTATGCAAATCAAAACAACACTTTTTTGCGGCTTGCTCGCCTTGGTTTTTGCCGTTTCTTGCAACAAAAACCATGAAACCGCCGACTCCACTGTCGGCAGCGGCGTGGTGACGGCTAACGTGGACGGACGCACATGGGCCAGTTTGACCACGGTGGGTGGCGCAACGTTCGTCAACATACACGGCACCACAACCATCACGGCCACTGCCTCCGACGGTTCGGTCATCGTGCTCGCTGTACCATCGGGCATTACGCTGGGGAAAGAATACACCGTCGCCAACGGCCTGCTGACCGCGCAGCACAAATCCGATGCCGCCGCCACCATCATTTACGCGGCTACGGGTGCCCTCGGTTCGGGAACCGTCATTTTTTCGGAGGCTACCACCCGAAAACTCACGGGTACGTTCCAGTTTACCGCTATCGCAGCAGGCCAAACCGACCTGGTCGTTACCGGCGGCATTTTCGATATCAACGAGTAGGTCATGTTGTTGGGCAAGTTTCGATTTCCTGCCGGACGATGAAGTTTCGCTTTTTGCCGCTCCTGTTGTTCGCAATGATAGCGTGCTCTCCGGCCCGCCGGTTGAGTCGCAATGTGCAAAAGCAGATTGAGCAGTCGCCCGTTTTTGCCCGCAGCCTCACGGGTTTTGTCCTGCTCGATCCCGAGACCGGAAACGTGCTGGCCGATGTGAATGGCGAGAAGTATTTCACTCCGGCCTCGAACACGAAAATACTGACGCTGGCGACCTGCCTGCAGGCGCTGGGCGATTCCGTGCCAGCGCTTCAAACTCAACGACATATCCTTGATGCTGAAGAAAACCGAAGCGTCCTGCTCGTGCGCGGCACGGGCGATCCGACGTTCTTGCACCCCAAATTTCAGCACTGGCAACCTGTTTTCGAGTGGTTGAAAGCCCAGCCCGATACGGTGCAAATCTTGCCCCGCCGTTCGGAATTTGGGCGTTTTGGCCCCGGTTGGGCCTGGGACGATTATCAGGACGACTACCAGGCCGAGCGCAGCGCCCTGCCGGTGTACGGCAACACCGTGCGGTTGGCTCCTGACCTGTCGGTGGAGCCGCATTTTTTCAAAAGCAATTTCCTTGGTCCTGTATTCGCCAAGAGGATCAAACGCCGCGAGCACGAGAACTTGTGGATATTGCCTGCCGAACCAATGGGTCAGCCCCAAGAGCGCTGGCTGCCGTTCACCCGTGTTGATCTCGGCCAATTGCTCGGCGACACGCTCGGCAGGCCAGTTGAAGAATTGACCGGTTGGGAGTACGAACACGTCCCTGAAAACTGGCAAACCCACTACTCGACACCGCTCGACACGGTGCTGCGCCGCATGATGCACCAGAGCGACAATTTCGTGGCCGAGCAATTGTTGATCGTATGCGCGGAGCAAAAATTTGGCGTGCTGGAACCCGACCTGATCATCCGTTGGATGCTGGACAGTGTACTCACCGACTTGCCCCAACGCCCCCGTTGGGTGGATGGCTCCGGGCTTTCGCGCTACAATCTCGCCACACCGCGCACACTGGCGCTGGTTTTGCAAAAACTGTGGGCATCGCAGCCTCACGAACGCTTGTTCAACCTGTTTCCTGCCGGTGATCGAAGCGGTTACGTTGCGCCGAACGGGAAACCATTTGTTTTTGCCAAAACAGGCGGCATGAGCGGTGTGCATTGCCTGAGCGGCTATCTGGTGACTGAACGCGGAAAAACACTCGTTTTCAGTTTTATGCACAACAACTTTGTTGGTTCGAACAAACTTTGGCGCACAGAAATGCAGCGGATTTTGGAATACATCCGAAAAAAGGGGTAACCCGCAACCTCCTAACCTCCTAACCACAAACCCCCAAACCCTTTACCCCATGCAGGCCCGCACGAAATCCACAAAAAGCGGGTGTGGGCGCTCTACGGTGCTTTTCAATTCGGGGTGGAATTGCACGCCCACGAACCATTTGTGCTCTTTCAGTTCCATGATTTCCACCAAGTTGGTCTCAGGGTTGGTGCCCGATGGTTCCATGCCGGCCTTTCTGAATTGTTCGAGGTAGGCATTGTTGAATTCCCAACGGTGGCGGTGCCGTTCAGTTATTTCTATTTGGCCGTAGGCTGCGTGCGTTTTGGTGTTTTTTTCCAACTGGCACGGGAAGGCACCGAGGCGCATGGTGCCGCCTTTTTTGGTGATCTTTTTTTGGTCGTTCATCAGGTCAATGACCGGGTGCGGGGTTTTGCGGTCCACCTCGGTAGAAGCCGCCCCGGCCAGTCCGAGCACGTTCCGGGCAAACTCCACACAGGCCGTTTGCATGCCAAGGCAGATGCCGAAGAAGGGCACGTTGTTTTCGCGAGCATAGCGAATTGCCAATAATTTACCTTCAATCCCGCGCTCACCGAAACCGGGTGCCACGAGAATACCGCTCAACGGTGCGAGCAACTTGCTCACGTCTTTGTAGTTGCCCTCCAGTTCCTCGGCATGGATGGGCACCACCCGCACCTTGCATTCATTCACGGCCCCCGCATGCACGAACGCCTCATAGATAGATTTGTATGCATCAGGCAGTTCGTTGTACTTGCCGATGAGGCCGATGCTGACTTCGTGCAGGGGGTTTTTGAGTTTGCCCAAAAACGTTTTCCAGGTTCCGAGGTCGGGTTCGCGGCGGTCGCTGAGGTGGAGTTTGGAAATGACCACTGCGTCGAGGCGCTCCTTGAGCAGCAGCAGAGGCACGTCGTAAATGCTGTCGGCATCAATAGCTTCGATCACCGACGACATTTCCACGTTGCAGAACAGAGCGAGTTTGCGGCGGATGTCAGTACCCAACGGGTGTTCGGTGCGGCAGGCCAGCACATCGGGTTGCACGCCAAGGCTGAGTAATTCCTTCACGGAATGCTGGGTAGGCTTGGTTTTCAGTTCTTTGGCCGCTCGCAGGTAAGGGACGAGCGTGAGGTGAATGACGAGACAGTTGTCACGCCCCAGTTCCCAGCGAATCTGACGCACCGACTCAACGTAGGGCAGCGATTCGATGTCGCCGACGGTGCCGCCGAGTTCAGTGATCACGATGTCGTACTGGCCGGTTTGGCCGAGCAGGAGCATACGGCGTTTGATCTCGTCGGTGATGTGCGGGATTATTTGCACGGTTTTTCCGAGGTAGTCGCCTGCGCGTTCTTTGTTGATAACGGTTTGGTAGACAGCACCGGTGGTCACGTTGTTGGCCCGGGAAGTGGGTGTGTTGAGGAAGCGCTCGTAGTGGCCGAGGTCGAGGTCAGTTTCGGCACCATCATCGGTCACATAGCATTCCCCGTGCTCGTATGGGTTGAGCGTACCGGGGTCCACATTGATATAGGGATCGAATTTTTGGATGGTTACCGAGAAGCCGCGAGCCTGGAGGAGTTTGGCCAATGAGGCACAAAGGATGCCTTTTCCGAGCGAAGAGGTGACACCGCCCGTAACAAAGATATATTTCGTCATCGTAAGTTTGATTTGTTACGGGGCGTAAAGGTAGAGCAAGCAATCGGGAGGTCGCATTTTTCAAATGGTATTCTTCAAATGTTGCCCGTTGTTTTTGGCAGGATCGGACGCAGTCTTTTGCACGTGAACGGTCACTGGCTGCCGATTTGGCTTCCCCCACTGAAGAACCAAGCCGCTTGGCTGTAAACTCACCTGCGCAAAGTGGATTTTCCCCACTTTTGTTCGATCCAACGACCGATCCCCTCACATCAAAATGTGATTTGTTGAAGTAGTCAAGCCAGCGTACATTTGGGCCGGGTGAAGTTGTTGGGCACTTTGACGCTTGAATGGTTTTTTACGTTTTTTTCGGTACTGTATAAAAAAGTCAACTTTCCGTTTGCCATTTTTTAAGACAAATTCAACTCATGATTAGTAGTTTACAATCACCAAAGACGACTCGATTTGCCCTGCGGTTTTTTGCCGTTGTCAATCTTTTCTGCCTCTTTGCATTCGACATCGCAGCAGCCGCACCGCCCAACTGGACGATCAATCCGGCTGATTTCCAGTTCCGAATGGACATGGTGATCCGAATAAATTACGACGGGAACCCGTCCAACGACCCCGGCAACATCGTGGGTGTTTTTGTCGGGCCACAGTTGAGGGGTGTAGCCACGCCTATTGACATCGGCGGACAGAAATATTTTTTCACGACCATCTACTCCAACCAGTACACCGGCGAAACCTTGCGTTTCCGGGCCTATTATGCCCCGGACGATCAGGTGTACTCCACCAACGATTCACTGACGTTTACGAACTACAACTTCGTCGGGAATATCGGCAGCCCGTACTGGATCAATATTGACCCGAACTATGACTTCCCGCCGGAAATCCTGCCTCTCTTAAAGGACACGACCCTTCAGAACATACCGTTCGATCCGATAAAACTGACCAACCACTTGCTCAGCCTTGATGGCGACCCGGTGCTGTGGAGTGCTATGGCTGGCCCCAACCTGTCGGCTACCATCGTGAACGACACGTTGATCGTGCAGCCCCTTTCGCCTCTCTGGACAGGGACGGACTCGGTATGCATCATCGTAAAGGAAAATACGCCGGCCATGCTGGCCGATACTTTTTACGCCTGTTTTACGGTGCTGCCCGATTATGGGCCGCCTGTTTGGCAAAATATTCCGTCGCAAACCATTTTTGGAGGCGGCAGTTTTTCGCCATTTGATTTGGATAACTACCTGTCCTACAATGGCCCGTGCCGCGCGTTCAGTTTCATTCTGCCCATGCCGTTCACGGTCATGAACACCCCGATACTGCCCATAATCGCACCCGACGGCAGCGTACAAATACAAATCAATGATTCCGCTTGGCGTGGCTCCATGACCATTGATTTCGTCGTGTGGGACTGCGATTTCCCAACCCAGCGCCGTGACACCACATCAGCCACATTCAGCGTGATGGACGACAACAACCCGCATTTCACCTCACCGCCCACCGTCAACTACCGCGAAAGTGCCTGCACCGAACTGTACGATGCACAGGCCACTGACCCAAACAATTCCGAGGGCAGCGGGCTGACGTACTCGATCTCTGGCGGTGCCGATATGTCGAAGTTTTCTGTAAACCCCGCGAACGGCAAACTTTCGTGGAATGCCTTTACGCCCGACTTCGAAAATCCCGGCGACATGGACATGAACAACAAGTACGAAGTCATCATCCGGGTGACCAACGCCTTGAACTTGTACGCCGAACTAAACCTTGTAGTGACCGTAACACAAGACACCGACGGGCCGTTCAACCCCCAACTGACAGGTAGCAACGGCAACTGTATTGCAGGCGGATCTGCCACACTCCAAGCCTCCGGGGGCACTATGTACTTGTGGAGCACAAACGCCACCACAGCCTCCATCACGGTGACTAATTCCGGCACATACACGGTGACCATCACCGATTCCGGCGGCTGCACGGCGGTTTTGTCCAAAACACTTAACATCGCTCCGACGATCACGGCTTCTGGCAACAACGGTGTCGTGTGCAACGGCACCCCCATCATCCTCACATCCACACCGTCGGGCGGTTCGGGGGTTTACACCACGTTTGCCTGGGCAGGGCCCAACAGTTACACATCCAATGCCCAAAACCCGGCCAGTATTCAGGCTTTCCAAACTGCCAACGGCACCTACACGGTGACGGTGACAGACAACGCCGGATGCACGGCCACGGCTACTACAACGATCACCGTGTCGCTCAACTCGATACCCAACATCTCGGCCATGAACAACGGGCCAGTGTGCGTCGGGAAGAACATTTCACTTTCCTCCACGCCGTCTCTGGGTTCGGGTACGTTCACGGGATTTGCTTGGGCGGGGCCGAATAGCTTCGTTTCCAGTCTGAAGAACCCGATCAGTTTCCCGGCGGCACTCGCCTCAGCAGGCACCTACACCGTGACTGTGACCGACAGCGAGGGCTGCACAGCCACAGGTACGACTGCAGTGGCTGTCAATGCCAATCCGGCCATTGGTGCCACGGGCAACGGCCCCTTGTGCGTGGGTGCAACGGTAGTGCTCGGGTCAACGCCTTTTGGAGGCTCGGGGGTTTACCCGAACTACGTCTGGGCAGGGCCGAACACGTATTCAAGCATGTCCCAAAATCCGGCTTCGTTCTCCGCTACACTGGCTGCTTCCGGCACCTACACGGTGACGGTGACCGACAACGCGGGCTGCTCCGCTACAAACACAGTTTCCGTGATCATTACCGGCAAGCCCACCATTTCCGCTATGGCCGTGGGGCCGACCTGCTTGGGCAGCACGATCACGTTGGCTTCCACACCTGCAGGGGGATCAGGGGTTTACGGTTTTTCTTGGGCTGGCCCAAATAGTTTTACGGCCAACGTAGAAGATCCGGCAGCCTTCCCCGCCATTCCCGCAGCAGCAGGCACATACACAGTGACCGTTACCGACAACGCCAACTGCTCGGCCACAGCCACCACGACTATTGCCGTCAACACCAACCCGTCCATCACCGCGGGCAGCAACAGCCCGGTTTGCCAAAACGCCAATTTATTGCTGAATTCAACGCCTACTGGTGGCACCGGCACCTACATCTTGTTTAAATGGGCTGGCCCTGACAACTATGTGGCCTCCATCGAAGACCCTTCCGGTTTTTCCACAACACTTGCTTCGGCAGGAACGTACACCGTGACCGTGACCGACAACAACGGCTGCACGAACACGGCTACCACAATGGTAGTCGTCGTACCCAAGCCTACTGCTATTGCATCGGCCAACAGCCCGGCCTGCTTGGGCACCACCGTGAATTTGGCTGTAACGCCTTCCGGCGGCACTGGTACGTTTACCGGCTTCAGCTGGGTTGGCCCGGCAGGAAGCGGGTTTACGTCGTCGTCGCAAAACCCGCCGGGCTTTGCCGCTACGCTGGCCATGGCAGGCACGTACACCGTGACCGTGACAGACAATGCCGGTTGCTCAACCACAGCCACAACGGTGCTTGCCGTACAAAACAATCCGGCTCCCACCATCACAGCGAGCAGCAACAGCCCAATTTGCCCAGGATCTACGATCAACCTGACCTCCATGGCCTCCAACGGCCAAGCGCCATACACCTATGCCTGGTCCGGACCGAATGGGTACATCGGTGCCGGGCAAAACCCCACGGGCTTTACCGCTGTGCTCGCCTCTGCAGGCACATATAATGTTATCGTGACTGACGGCAGGGGATGTAAAAATTCGACAACGACAACCGTAGTGGTCAGTCCGCCCACCATCACAGCCGCCAATAGCGGTAATTGCACAGCCCCGGACATCACGCTGACCAGCACGCCCGCAGGCGGCTCGGGGGTATACACCACATTTGTATGGGCCGGGCCAAACGGCTACATGGCCAATGTCGAAGACCCGGCTCCGTTTCCAAGAATCATGGCCGCGCAAGGAACCTATACCGTGACGGTGACCGACAACAATGGCTGCACAGGCACGGGCACCACCTACGTGCAAGTGGGCGATATCGAGCCGCCCACCATCACTTGCCCGGGCGACAAAACCCTGAACGTGGACGGCAGCTGCAATGCTACGCTGAGCAATTGGACTGGAGAAGCCACCAACCTGACCGATAATTGCACCGCACCTGGTAGCATAACGGTGACTCAATCACCGCCTCCCGCTACTGTCATCAGTGGGCACAACACCGAACAGACCGTGACTCTGACCGCCGACGATGGCAACATGAACACCACACCGTGTACATTCAAAGTGACCCTGAAAGACGTAACGAAACCCGTGATTCAGTGTCCGGCAGACCAGACAGTGGCAGCCGATGCCAACTGCGTCGGCACTATTGGTTCGTGGACGTTGGTATCCAAAATGGATAACTGCAGGCCTTCGGCCCAAATCACAGAGTCACAGAACCTGGTCCCCGGTACGATGCTAAGCGGCAACAATGGCACTCAAACGATTATCCTGACTGCAAACGACCAAAACGGGAATACCGAAACGTGCCAGTTCACAGTGACGCTCAAGGACGTAACACCGCCTACGATTCAATGCCCGCCCAACCAAACAGTGAGCGCCGATGCGGCTTGCCAAGGGCTGGTTGGCGTGCGCCTGTTGGTTTCCAAAATGGACAACTGCACACCCTCGGCAAGCATCACGGAGAACCAAAGTCCTGCGGCTTCCACCGTACTCATGGGCCACAATGATGTCGAAACGGTCACGATCACGGCCACCGACGGGGCGAACAACATGATGTCCTGCCAGTTTACCGTGACGCTCAAGGACGTGACCCCGCCAACCATCATTTGTCCCAATGCCACCACGGTGAACTGTTCGAGCGATTTCCCCGCCCCGAACACGGCCTTGGTGACCGCGACGGACAATTGCACGTCCACGCCCACGAAGATCCACCTCAGCGACTCGGCACCTTACGCCATCCAGTGCCTCAACCGGTACAAGGTAAACCGTACCTACCGCGCCAGCGATGCCGTGGGCAACAGTGCCACCTGCAGCCAGATCATCACGGTGCATGATGCCATCGCGCCGACGTTCACGTCGGTGCCCGCCAACGTGACGGTGCAGTGTAACAGTGTGCCCGCCGTGGGCACCGCCACCGCTACCGACAACTGCGCTGGCACGGTGTCCATCGTTTACAACGGCCAGACTCGAGTTAACGGTAGCTGCGAAGACACCTACGTGCTCACCCGCCAATGGACGGCTACCGATATTTGTGGAAACACAAAAACCGCCACCCAGCGCATCAATGTGATTGACACGCAACGCCCGAACTTCACGAGCGTGCCGGCCAACGTGACGGTGCAGTGTAACGCTGTGCCCGCCGTAGGAACGCCCGTAGCCACAGACAACTGCGACCTGACGGTAACCATGACCTACAATGGCGAAACCCGCACCAACGGTATTTGCCCCAACGCGTACACCCTGACCCGCCGCTGGACGGCTTCCGACAACTGCACCAACACACGATCCATCACCCAGCGCATTGTCGTGGTTGACAACTTGAAACCGGTATTTACCTCGGTGCCCAATGATCAAACCATTGAGTGTACTGCAACGATACCGGGCGTGGGCACCCCCACCGCCTCCGATGCCTGCTCGGGAACGGTGACCATAGCCTACCTTGGCCAAACGACCACCAACACCGTTTGCCCGGGCTTGTACCAGATCAAACGAGTTTGGGTAGCAACCGACGTTTGCGGGAACTCTACGGCAACCACGCAAACAATCACCGTAGTAGACACCGGATCGCCTGTGTTTACTTCCGTACCCGCTGCGGTTACTATCGAGTGCGACCAGTCGCCGCCGCCGCTGGGCAACCCCGTGGCGACCGATGCCTGCGACAACTTCGTCCACATCACGTTCCTCGGCCAGATACGCACCGACGGCAATTGCCTGCACAACTACACATACACACGCACTTGGAAAGCCGATGACCTGTGCGGCAATACGGCCACGGCTTCGCAGGTCATAACGATTCAAGATTCGACCAAACCCAATTTCACCAATGCGCCCGCTGACGTGACCGTCAACTGCAGCAACATCCCGACCGTGGGCGTACCAACCGCTACCGACAATTGCACATCACCGACAATAGCTTACTTGGGCGAAACGCAAGGGCCGGGCAACTGCTCCACAGGCTACACGCTGACCCGTACCTGGACCGCTTCTGATATTTGTGGAAACACAAACACACACACACAAACCATCACGGTAACCGGCACCTTCTTCGGGCCGCAAACGCCAAACCAATCGCTTCGGGGCGACAACCGACCGGTTGTTTCCATCGGCCTTCAGCCTAATCCAACCACAGATCGGGTCTTGATCAACCTGTCGGATTTTGTCGGCGAATCAGTCACTGTTTCGATCACAAGCGACCTCGGCCAGTTGGTTTGGGAAAAACAAATTGCCGCTGTGGACAACATTTCGTTGTCCGTCAGCCTCCGCGAGGCCGGGGCTTCACCGGGGATTTACACGGTAAGTGTTCGTGGGGCAACCGGCAAGGTGGCTAAGCGATTGGTTTTGGTTGAATAGAGGCCCGTCGTAACGAAAAAAGGTGTCACAGAGAGAAAACAGGATTAGGTTTGCGCGATTTCCGAGAAGCAAACTCAAAAATCGCTTGTCGCCGATGCGCAGACTTGTTTTGGCTTTAGCCCCTATTTTTTTTCTACTGCCCCATCTGGCACTATCACAAGTATTGCCCAATACCCCGATACGAGTAGCCGCCGAACGCACCGAAGCCTATCGGCACCTGTTGCAAGACAAGCAAATAGCGCTTGTCGTCAACCACTCGTCGCGTGTGGGCGACAGGCATTTGGCTGACACGCTGGCTGCGATGGGTATTTGCGTGCTGCGCATTTTTGCCCCGGAGCACGGTTTTCGCGGCGAGGCCCCGGACGGCGAGCATGTCCGCGATGATATTGACGTGCCCACCGGTGCGCCCATCGTTTCCCTTTACGGCGAAAAAAAACGCCCGGACAAAAATGACTTGGCTGGTGTGGACGTGGTTGTGTTCGATATCCAAGACGTGGGCACCCGTTTTTACACCTATATATCTACGTTGTTTTACCTGCTTGAGGCATGCGCGAAGTACGAAGTGCCCGTGCTGGTTCTCGACCGCCCCAACCCCAACGGCCACTACGTGGATGGGCCGGTGTTAGACACAAGGCTGCGGTCGTTCGTGGGCGTGGCCCCGATACCGATAGTGCATGGCTGCACCGTAGGGGAACTGTCACGCCTGTGGACGGGCGAGTACTGGACCGGCCCCGTTCGTCCAGACCTGACGGTGATCCCCTGCGAAAACTACACCCACCACACGATTTACGCACCGCCCCTGCCGCCCAGCCCGAACTTGCCCAACCTGCGTTCGATACTTCTATATCCCTCGTTATGTCTGTTCGAGGGTACCATAGTCAGCGTTGGTCGCGGAACCGAGTGGCCGTTTCAGGTGGTCGGCCATCCGGACTATGCAGGTCCGGCAGCTGTCGAGTTTGCGCCGAGGCGCATGGCAGCGTCCAAGTATCCGCCGTTGGAAGGGCAGGCATGCCGTGGCTACGATTTTCGGAACCTGTCTGTGGACAGCCTGTTTAGACAGGAGCGTATTGACCTCATGTCCTTGTTGGACTTTTACTGCGAATTCCCGGAAAAGGAGCAGTTTTTTTTAAAAAACCGCTACTTTGAGCGTCTTTCAGGTACGTATTTGCTTGCTGGCCAAATCGAACAGGGTAATTTTGAGTCCGATATTCGAGCGACTTGGGAGCCTGACCTTCAGGCTTTCCGGGAAATTCGAAAAAAATACTTGCTTTACCCCGACTGACCACTAACTGAACCATCAGGATATGACCCATCTCGACATTGGGAAAAAAGGTGAGGACATCGCCATTCACTATTTGGAGGAAAAAGGCTACCGCATTATTCGCCAAAACTTTCGCGCTGGCAAGGGCGAAATTGACCTGATCGCTTGGTCGCCCGAAGGGTGTTTGGTTTTTGTGGAGGTAAAAACCCGTTCCCTCGACGGTTTCGGAGGCCCCGAAGGAGCCGTGGACCGAAACAAGCAGGACATGATCGCCCGTACCGCCGGTTCGTTCATGGAGCAGATCGGCCACGAGGGCGAGATTCGTTTCGACATTATTTCCGTGTTGTTGGCCAGCGGTGAACTAAAAAGTATCCGGCACGCCGAGGATGCATTTTTCTGAGAAAAAAGAATACCGGGCAAAAACTGGACACCCGGTTCACTTGTTCGTCGAAACATGAACAACCAGCAGATCGTAATCATCGGAGGGGGCTTTGCAGGGCTGAACCTCGCCCGTGCCTTAAACGGCAGTTCTTACCAAGTCCTGCTCATTGACCAGTTCAATCACCACCAATTTCAGCCGCTTTTGTACCAAGTGGCTACGGCTGGCTTGGAGCCAGCCAACATCTCCTTTCCGCTTCGCAATATTTTTCACGGGTCAAAAAATGTGCGGATACGATTAGCCGAAGTACTGCAAATTCGGCCCGCCGAAAACAAGGTTTCCACCACAGCAGGCGATTTCGGCTACGATTACTTGGTACTCGCTACGGGTGCAAACACCAACTTTTTTGGCAACAAAAACCTCGAATCGTTTGCCTTGCCCATGAAAACAACCGGGGAGGCTATCGAGATTCGGCAGCATATTTTGAAAAATTTTGAAGCCGCCCTGACGGCGGATGACGATGAAAAAAAAGCCCTGCTTACGTACGTCATTGTCGGAGGCGGGCCTACAGGTGTGGAGTTGGCGGGTGCCTTGTCCGAGATGAAGCGGCATGTTCTGCCCAAGGATTTTCCCGAAACCGATTTTTCGGCCATGCGTATCCTGTTGCTCGAAGGCTCGCCCACCATTTTGGGGGCTATGAGCGAAGCCTCTTCGACAACGTCAAGGCAATACCTGGAGCAAATGGGCGTGGAGGTGCGCACCGACACTATTGTCAAAGACTACGACGGCGAAACGGTACAGTTGCAAGGCGGGAGCGCCATCCGGGCCAAAACAGTGATCTGGGCGGCTGGCATCAAAGGAAACCGGGTGGAGGGGCTGCCTGCCGAATCCGCAGTGCGCGGCAACCGGATTTTGGTGAGCCGAACCAACCTCGTGGCGGGCACGGCCAATATTTTTGCCGTCGGCGACGTGGCCTACATGCCAACCCCCAAATACCCCGATTCCCATCCGCAGTGGCCAACGTGGCCATAAACCAAGCAAAATTGCTGGCCAAAAATTTCAAACGCCTTCAAAAAAAACTGCCTCTGCTCGAATACGAATACTTCGACATGGGAGCAATGGCCACCGTGGGCAAACACAAGGCCGTGGTTGACCTGCCTTTCCTCCGTTTTCAGGGCTTATTGGCGTGGCTTGCCTGGTTGGGGCTGCACCTGTTGCTGCTGATGGGCATGAAAAATCGCTTTTTTGTCTTCGTCAACTGGGTCGTCGCATACTTCAGCAACAATTCGGCGCTCCGGCTGATCTTCAACCGGAAGAGATGATAGACTTTCCAGGTTTTAAAAACCTGGAAAGTCTGGAGACATGCTATCTTCGGGGCGAAAAATTTTGATTTCTATGAAACAATTCGCTTTTGCCA
>JBEBHD010000338.1:0-4137 GCA_040080915.1 Saprospiraceae bacterium | reverse complement strand
ACTTCTGGCTGGAGGGTTCCTGAGGGTATGTACAACCAGAACCTTTTAACCCCCAAACCCCTCTACCCCATGACATCGTTGGCCAGATCGGCGTATTGGTTCGGGTCTATGGAGAGCATGGCTTCGTAGTTTTCGGGCGACCACACCTCGATGCGGTCGTCCATGGCGATCAAAATGGCTTCAGCCGACAGACCAGCGTAGTCCATCAGCGGTTTTTGCAACAGGATGCGGTCGGCGCCGTCGGTCACCAACGGCGTGGCACCGAGGTAAAAGGAACGGACAAACATCCGGTTGCGGTCGTTGAAACGGTTGAGGTTGTTGAGTTTGACGGAGATTTCCTCCCAAACAGGCTTCGGATACAAGGTGAGGCATTTCTCGAAGCCGCGGTTCAGCACAAACTCGTAGCCGCCCACGTCTGGTGGGACTTCGCCAAGCTGGCGCAACAAAGCGGTAGGTAAGCGCAACCGGCCTTTGTTGTCAATGGCTACCGGATATTCACCGATGAGTTTCACGCTGTGAGAGGGACTACTGAACAATCAATTTTACCAATGGGTACTTTAGTCCCATTGTTTGCGCCACAAATGTAGATTGGTTTACCACATTTTACCACATTTTGACAATTTTTTTCTCGGCGCTCGATGCTTTTTTTACAATTCAGTCTTTAAATTGTTAAATTTCAATAATTTAGGTAACTGAACTAAAATTGCCAACGATGTGGTTCTCAAGGTTTTTTGGCCGATAAATTTCATTTTTGGCAATGGGCCAACCTAAAGCTGCCGGGCTTCTATTGGGCTGCAACCAGCATTTCTCCCTAAATATGCGGTCGAAGTGGTACAGGATGATTGATGTAGGCATGCCATCTGCCGGTTTGGAACCGCGCATGTTCCATTTCGTGGGAAGAAGTGGGAGTATCGGTCAATTTTTGTCGCGCCCCACCACCACCAAATAGCCGGTGACGTGGGAAGTACGGCACGATATGGTCGTGGTTTTCCCAAAGTGTCGGCTACATTTGTGCAAAAAAACAATGACTCGACTGACGATAGCGATCCTGTTTTTGGCACTGCCTGGCTGCCAAGCGGGCAAAAACGCACAAAGCGAAATGCCCTTGGTCGAACTTCAGACCGGCGGCTGTTATGGGTACTGCCCGGTCGTCCGTTTGGCGGTACGGCACGACGGTTGGGTGACCTACGAAGGCAAACAGTTCGCTGAGCGGCAGGGGCGGGATTCCTTTTGCTTGACCGCCGAGGAGGTCAAGCAATTACGGGTGTTCGTCCGGCGGGCAAATGTGTGGCAATTCCCCGATCGGATCGAATCGCAGGTGGTGGATGCCCCCTGGTCCACACTTACCGTCTTTCGGGACGGCATTGCTAAGAGTGTGATCGGTTCGATAGACCGCCCGGAGCGCCTATTGGAATTGGAAAACGCGATCAAGAACATGGCTGAGGCGCACGGCTTTCAGGTGAAACAAGGCGTGAAGTTGCCCGACAAGCCCAAATGAAGCAGGATGAACAATTCCGCGCCTGCGTTACCTTTGCCGCATGAGGCAACGAGCCGAACGCATCGTCACATTTTTCCGGCACCACCCGCTACTGGAGCGGGCACTGGATTGGTCCAAGGTACACTCGTTGCCCGGCCTAAAACGCATCCCCCTACACAACCTGATCAAATTTATCCGGGACGAAATCCGCGACGATGCCATCGTGACACGTGCGAACAGCATGGCCTTTGATTTTTTCCTGGCCATTTTTCCTTCCATTATCGTGCTGTTCACGCTTTTGGCCTACACACCTTTGTACAATAACTTCGACGAGGTGCTGGCGGAGTCCATCGAACGGATCATGCCGGGCAGTGCGGGCAAAATGTTGTTTGATACCATCGCCGACATCGCGACGCGGCAGCGCAGTGGGTTGATGTCTGCCGGTTTTTTCCTCGCGTTGTGGTTCGCATCCAACGGCATGCTTTCCATGATGGCGGGCTTTGAAAAAGAAGAGCACCACCTGACGTTCAGAAAGCGAAACGCCTTGGAAAAACGCTTGATCGCCATTCAGTTGACTTTCCTTTTGGGACTTGTTTTGGTAGGGGCCGTTGTGTTCGTTATTTTGGGGAACACGATTCTCAGTTATGTCTTTTCGTTCGTAAAAGTGGATGTGCTGACCAAGTTTGCCGTGTTTGCTTTTCGCTGGGTAGTGGTGTTGTTGTTGTTCTACGCGGCGTTTTCCACCATTTACCGATACGGCGCAGCCACGCGGCGGCGTATGTCGTTTTTCAATCCCGGCTCGTTGCTGGCCACGTTTTTGTCCATCCTCGTATCGGTGGGGTTTTCATTTTATGTGGACAATTTTGGCAGCTACAACAAAGTGTACGGCTCCATCGGCACCCTCATCGCCCTGATGATCTGGATCCAGTTGAATTGCATGATCCTGCTCATCGGATTTGAACTGAATGCGGGAATCGCCGTACTGCGCGACCATCGGCGGGCGCAGATGGAGGGAGCGGGTATTGCGCCGAAGTAACTCCTTACATTTGCCCAAAAACAATGATCAGGTACACCCCTTGGTTTCTTCTCATGCTCTCCATTTTTAGTTGCTTTCGCAAAAAAACGCCGCCCGATAACCTCAAAGGCTGGCTCGAACACGAGTTTCCCGGGCGGTACGAGGTGCTGGTCTCGAACCTGAAAATGCTTGACGTGATGGCCCAGTTCCGGGGCGAAAAACGCGGATTGGTGGCTGACAAAGCCGACCCCGACGTGCAGTTTTTCCTGAACTGGGAAAAAGGAGTCGAAGGGCTGGGGCTGGACACGCAGGCGGTGACCCTCGCGCATGAGCACGCCCGCGCGGAGGTGGTGGCGGCACGCAGTTGGCTGGTTCGCCTGCACGGCAAAGAGTTAGAAAAAATATCGATCGCGGTTTTAGATGAGGTGCTGATCGTACAGGTGTTCGAAGAACCTGCTCCAACCCTTCGCGAGCGTATTTTCAGCAATGTGAAAGCCGCCACGGTGGCAGGTGCCGACCCGTCGCCGAAGGTTGTTTTTCTTGAAATCATGGAACCGGCGGTGTTCGGCACCGAGTATCAAGGCATCATCCCGCGGGGGCACTGGGAGGCCGGTACCGGCTGGCAGCGGAAAAACCTGCTCCTTTCGTTGCGCATAGAGTCCGGCAAGGAGAGCGCTTGGGAGATTAACGCTGAATCCTCACGTGGTAGCCATTACCACGATGAGGCCTACCGGCAAGCCAAAGCCTGGGCCGACAAAAACCTGCCCAAGCCGTTTTTTATGGACAAAGACCGCCCCGTGAGTTTCGATCCTAAGCCTGCTGATGTACGTCCCCGAAACAACCCAGCCATCCAGTACGATTTTCCGTTTTTTGATAAAGATCCCGCTGGCAGCGAAATTGAACCTTCGGGCTATGTCACCGGTATTTATTACCCCGACGAACAGGTTTTGGCCCAAGTGAAGAAACAACAGAAATAATGAACGTGTACCTTCTCTAAATTTAAACCCGCACTAAACGCATACCAACTGAAATAGTCCGAATTTTGTCCGCCTACTGATCATCTACATTTCGAACCATGCACTACCATTCGCTTGGCCAAATACCACCCAAACGCCACACCCAGTTTCGCAAGCCCGATGGCTCGCTGTACCACGAGGAATTGTTTAGCACAGAGGGCTTCAGCGACCTGTATTCCCTGCTTTACCACTGCAACGCGCCCACCCAGATCGTACAGGTGGGCGAGCCTTTTAGCATCGCGCCGCGCACGGTACACGACAAACAGTTGAAGCACCGCTGCCTGCGGGGCTTTCACATCCAGCCGGAGGACGACTACCTAAAATCCCGAAAGCCTGTGCTGGTCAACAACGACTGCAAGGTTATCCTCGCCGCGCCGCGCAAGAGTATGACGGATTATTTTTTCAAAAACGCCGATGCCGACGAGGTCATCTCCGCCGAGGCGTTTCCCGGCACCGACGACATCGAGTACGAGATCGTCACCTACGAGGTCGGCGTCGACGTCGTGGCCGGTCCGACCAGCTACCAGGTGGGCCTGCACTCGACCTTCGCCGACGTCGAAGCCCTCGAGGCGTACCGGGTCCACCACGCCCACCAGGCCGTGGTCCAGCTCATCGGCGAGGTGAGCACC
>JBEBHD010000118.1:0-15558 GCA_040080915.1 Saprospiraceae bacterium | reverse complement strand
GTTTCCTATCATGGCGTGTATGTCGTTAGGTGTAAGCAACCCAAACATACACGCTTTTTTGTTTATGCATTAACTCTTGAATTTTTCACGAACCATTGTAAACAGTTACAAAATGACAAAGCCCAACTACGCGATTACCAAAAAACATGGAACAGATTTCGCGTAGATTTGGCCGAAAACACAATCCGCAGCCGCTATGCTCGACCAGTTCCAACACACACTCAAACGAACCCTCGCCGAAAACCTCGGCCAGTGCATCAAGAACCTCGAAGCCTCCCTCGACCCACAACGCGAAACCTACAACAACTGCCTGCAACTGCTGGCCGATTTCAACCGGCTGGAACGCGAAAACATGAACAACCTCCTGGCCCGTGATGACTACAACCTGGAGTTTTCCAAACTGACCCAACGGACGCTGTTCCTCATTGACAACCTTGACGAAGCCGACCTCTCCGCTGTACGGCGGCTACGGGAAGAAATTCACGAACGCATCCTCGTCGTCGTACACCCCGACCGAAAAGCGCAAATGGAGCGTTTCTTTTCTAAAAACTACTTCAAAAACGTGTACTACATCACCTACGGGGACAGTATCCCGGCCGAACACTTCGACCTTGCAATACTGGACAACATGGTGCCCGAACCCATCCCTCAGGTATCCATGCTCCTCGAAGAATACGCCGATGGCATCCCGTTCTACATACTCTATTTTGGCGAAATGTACCCGTTCAACCAAGTGCAATACGCCGACAAGATTTACTTCGCCAACTCCATCTTCTCGCTGTACGCCCGCATCCGGGAGATGCTGGATTTTATGAAATACTACGACAACGCCGCGCCAACGGGGCGTTCGTAATGATCACCGTAAAATCGTCACGTCTCCGTTAAAGCGCAACACGCGCCCGTCTTTGCCCTCCAACTCCGCATACCAAACAAACACGCCCGGACCGAACGGTTTCAGCCCCAAACTCCCGTCCCAGCCAGCTGTCGGGTCGTTCGGCGCAAAATTGCGGTTTTCAAAAACAAGGCTCCCCCAGCGGTCGTACACCTGCAACAACCGAACCCGGTCAATGCCCGCGCCCGTGTACACGGTCAAAACCCCGTTGTCCGCCGAACCGGGGGCAATGGCGTTGGGCACGTACACCCTGTAGTTCACCACCTCCACAAAAACACGATCAGTCGCCGTACAGCCATACGGGTCTGTCACCTGCACCGCGTACTCCGCCGATTGCTCCGGCCTCAGCCGCTGATTCAGCGCCCCGGGCTTCCAGTCCGGCAAGGCTGGCAGCCATTCGATCTTTGTCACCACCATGGTCGGCGGCTTCAGTTCGGCTTTCAGAAAAACATACTGACCCAAGTCAATCAGCGTATCGGTAGCCGTGAGCACGACCGCTATTGGCGGAGGCTGGGTCAGCGTCACCTGCGTTTGCCACAGGCAGCCCAGCGCATCACGGACCAATACCGGATAGGTGCCCGGCCCGAGGTTTTGGAAACTCTGGCTTGCCACATAATTTTGGTTGTCAATGGAAAAAAGTATCGGCGCAAGCCCCCCGGCGAGGTGCTGCACGGTGATGGAACCGTCGTTTTCCCCAAAACAGGAAACCTGCTGCACCGCCACTTCTGCCACCACCGGAGCCGCCCACTCCACCCAAACAGTATCGCTCGCCGAGCAGCCGTTGCGGGTGTTCCGGTTGGAAAAAACGTACATCCCCGCCTCCGTCGCCACAGCCGTCAGTGAGTTGGAAATGAAAACCGGCACGCCGCCGATGATTTGCTGCCAAAGCGGCAAAAAGCCGATTCCGGCCGTGGAACCGCTCGCGTCGAGGGCTACCTCGGTCGCATCGCAGGAGGCTGATACCTGCACCGGCCCGGCATCGGCCAACGGCCCGGCAACGTCCTCCGCCACGGTGATAGTGGCCGTGGCCGAGCAGCCGAACCCGTTCACTGCGGTCACCGCGTAGGCCCCGGCCAAGGAAACGCTCTGGTCGGGCCGGTCGGGCAGCGTGCCCGACGGGCTGGTCCAGGTGTAGTGCAGGCCCGGCTGGTCGCCCACCACACCGATGGCGGCCACCGGTTGCGCACAGGTGATAGTGTCGGTGTACGGGGCCAAGGTCGGTGTCGAGTTCCAGTCGGGCACTGTCGCTGTGGCTGCCTGCGTGCAGCCGTTCGCGTCGCTTATGGTCAGGCCGTAATTCCCGGCGGGCAGCCCCGAAATCGCGGGCGTACCGGCTCCGTTCGACCACGAAAAAATGTACGGCAAAACGCCCCCGGACACGACGGCCAGCGCCGTGCCCGTGCCCTGACCGCAGGTGTCAGCGCGGACTTGCGGTACGCCGACCAGCGCATTCGGCTGCCCGATCGCGTATTGCTCCACATGTACACAGCCGTTCGCGTCGGTCAGCGTAAGTGCATACGTACCGGCCGGAACCGCCTGCAAGGCCGCCCCCGTTTGGCCGCCGGGCCACGCGAACTGGTAGGGAGCCGTGCCGCCGAGCGCTTCCACCGACACCGAGCCGGTGGCATCGCCGTGGCAGAGTACGTTCACAACCTGCTCATTTCCAGCCAGCAGCGCTGGCGGCTGGCCGATTCCGAAAACAAACTCGAGCGTGCATTGTCCGCCGCCGTAGGTCACGGTCAGGGTGTAGGTTCCCGGGTTGAGGTTCGTCTGGGCCGGACCACTGGCTCCGTTCGACCACGCGTAAGCTGCGACGGGGCCGCCGCCCAAGGGCGCGACCGATGCGCTGCCGTTGTTGGCACCGAAGCAGGTCGCGTCCTCGGAATCGGTGCCCAGCACGGGTTCCTGTGCCGTCGGAACCGTTGCCGAAATGGTCAGCGAACACCCGGTTGCATCGGTCACCGTCAGGGTGTAAGTGCCGCTGGCCAGCCCGTTCACGTCGGCCGTGGAGCCGCCGTTTGACCACGACAGGCCGAACGGCACCACGCCCTGCTCCATGCCCAAAAACGAGGCTGATCCGTTGTTTTGCCCCGCACACGCAGCCACCACGTTGATGCCAGAGGCCAGCAGTTCTACCGGTTCGGGCAGGTCGAAACTGAACGTTTGGGCGCAAGCCCCACCTGCGTACGTCACGGTGAGCGCGTACACCCCCGGCTGAAGTTGCTGAATTTGCGGCAGCGCCTGCCCGTTCGACCACGTCAGCCCCACCCCGTTGGGTGCCGCCACCGAAATGCTCCCGTCATCGGCCCCGAAACACGAGATCGGGTCCACGGTCGAGAGTACAATTG
Source organism: Saprospiraceae bacterium (assembly GCA_040080915.1). Taxonomy (GTDB): domain Bacteria; phylum Bacteroidota; class Bacteroidia; order Chitinophagales; family Saprospiraceae; genus M3007. The sequence continues at coordinate 12,318 of JBEBHD010000118.1, read as the reverse complement.
GCAAGGGGTGCATTGGCACTTGCACGGCCTGGCTCATTGTGCAGCCGTTGGCATCGGTTACGAGCAGGGTGTACGCGCTGCCGGGCACACCGCTGAGCGTGGGGCCGGTAGCACCCGTTGACCATTGCAGGCTGTACGGCGGTGTGCCCTGGCTTGCGCCCAAAAACACAGCCGTGCCGTTGGGCTGACCCAAGCAGGCGGGTACCGTCGTGAAGCCCGCCGACAGTATTGGCTGCGGCTGCGCCACCGGAAATTCAAAAAACAACGGGCAGCGCCCGTCTGCATAAGTTAGGGTCAGGGAGTACGTGCCCGCGCTCAGTGATTGGATATTTTGCGTCACTTGCCCGCTCGACCACTGGTACGCCATGCCCGGCGTGCCGCCGGAAACAGTCAGGGAAACGGCCCCGTCGCTTGACCCGGCACAGGAGGCTGGCACCGTGAACGATACGACCGTGGGGGCCACCGACTCGCCGACTTGCGCCGATTCCACCAGCGTGCAGCCGTTTGCGTCTGTCACGGTCAGCGTGTACGCACCGCTTGGCAAGCCGGTCAGGCCGGGCGCAGTGCCGCCATTCGACCAGAGCAGGGTGTAGGGGGGCGTGCCTTGGGTTGCACCCAAAAATGTGACCGAGCCGTTGGTTTCCCCCGCACAGGCGGCCATTGCGCTCGTACCCGCTGACTGGAGTGGAAGCGGTTCGGTTATCTGAAAATCAATCATTTGGGCGCAAGCCCCGTTGGCGAAAGCCAGATCGAGGGTGTATATGCCCGGCCCAAGGTTTTGGATAGCGGGCGTGACCGCTCCGTTTGACCACGCAAACGAAAAGCCCGGCGTACCGCCGGAAACAACCACCGAGGCGCTGCCGTCATTTGCCCCAAAACAAGTGACTGCCTGGGTCGTCGGGGTCAGCAACGGTGCTTCGTGCTCTGGCACCTGCACCACCTCGCTGAGCGTGCAGCCGCTCGCGTCGGTCACCCAAAAGGTGTACGCCCCGGCGGGCACGCTGCCCAGGTCGGGCACGGTGGCCCCCGTTGACCATTGCAGGCTGTACGGCGGCGTGCCTTGGGCTGCGCCCAAAAACGTGGCCGAGCCGTTGGCCTCGCCCGGGCACGCGGGCACCGTGGTAAAACCGGCGGACAACAACGGCTGCGGCTGCGCAACAGGAAATTCGAAAAACAGCGGGCAACGACCGTCCGCGTAGGTCAGCGTCAGGGAGTACGTGCCCGCGCCCAGCGCGGAAATATTCTGCACAGCCTGTCCATTCGACCACTGGTAAGCCATGCCCGGCGTACCGCCCGACACAGTCAGGGCTACGGCTCCGTCGCTGGCTCCGGTACAAGATGCCATCGTAACGGTACCCGCTACTTGCGGCGCATCCAGTTCGGCCACGGTAGCAGTTTCGGTCATTGAGCAACCATTGGCATCCGTCACGGTCAGCGCATACACACCGCCCGGCAGGCCGGTCAGGTCAGGCGTAGTACCGCCGTTCGACCAGAGCAGGGCGTAGGGCGGTGTGCCTTGGGCTGCGCCCAAAAATATGACCGAGCCGTTGGCTTCGCCTGCGCAGGCAGCCACGGCATTGGTGCCCGCCGACTGAAGCGGCAGTGGCTCGGTTATCTGAAAATCAATTGTTTGGGCGCAAGCCCCGTTGGCAAAAGCCAAATCAAGGGTATATGTGCCTGCCCCGAGGTTTTGGACGACGGGCGTGACCGCCCCATTTGACCAGACAAATGAAAAGCCCGGTGTGCCACCGGAAATGCCCACCGAGATGCTGCCGTCGTTGGCTCCGAAACAAGTAATCGGAACTACCGTCGGCACCTCCGTCGGTGCAAGATGTTCCGGTACCTGCGCGGTTTCAGACAGTGTACAACCGTTCGCATCGGTAATGGTCAACGAATACGTTCCCGCAGGTATTCCACTCAAAACGGGCGTGGTATCGCCGGAAGACCATAGAATGGTGTACGGCGCAGTCCCCTGATAGGCACCCAAAAATGAAATCGTTCCGTTTGATACGCCCGGGCAAGCTCCGGACACGACCGCTCCATTACTTGAAAGTGGCGCTGCCGGCCCCTGCATCGTAAACTCCAATACCCGGGAGCAGCCATCGGTGTCCGATGTTGTTACGGTGTAGTTGCCTGCTTGTAGTGTTTGGGTATCCGAACCTGTGGCGTTTCCATTTGACCAATAATACTCATACGGCCCATTTCCCGCTGAAATAGAAATCGTGGCCAAGCCTGGTTGTGCATAACAGGGAATAGCATCGAGCACCATGAAGGCCTCGAGGAATCCTCCTGCTTCCACCCAGGTGGAGGCGGTGGAGGAACATCCGTTGTTATCGGTTACCGTCACGGCATAGTTGTTATCCGGAATACCGCTGATTATTGGGCCGGTATGCCCCGATGACCAAACGGCGTCGAAGGACATACTTCCGGGAACGGTAACGGTAGCCGAAGCGGGGTTTCCGTTACAATCGCCATTGATGGTGTCTATCTGGATCTGTGGGAAACCGTAGTCTTCCACCAAAACCGAGTCGGTTCGATACCCGATGCAATGCCCTTGCACCCGAACCCAGTACCATCCGGGTTTCTGAACCAGGAACGTGCTGTCCGTACTGCCATCTTGCCACAGGTAGCTCAAGTGGCCAGGCCCAGCATGCAGAACCATAGCGGTATCGCCGCAGGCTGCGGCATCGGGACCTAAATCAAACACGGGCGTTTGAATCGTATAATCAACCTGAAAAATATTATTCAACCAGTTGCACTCGAACACGTAGTTGACCGGGAAATCAGCGCTCGGGTTGAACGGCCGGGGCAGACTGCCGTCATCGTTCACCATGCCGTAGGCCGTACCGGAAAACGGAGGCAGCACAAAATCAACCAGCACGCAGGTGTCTTTTTTTACCGGCACACCCACGACTTGCACGGCACCGAGCAGCGGCGCATTGGTCGCCGTCGGGTCGGTTGCGTAAAACGCGACCGGAATGCTGTCGTCGAGGTCTTTCAGCCCGAAATTGCAAACCTCTACCTGAACCTGCACCTGGTCGTTCTGGCAAAACACGGACTGGAGTGTTGCGCTTGCATCGGGCAGGGGTATCCTTCCGGTGGATTCCTGAAAAAGCGTCTGGTTCAGCGGTCGGTTGCCGGAGCCGGGGGGGATTTCGAGGTGGTGTGGCCGCTGGACAGCCGGGATAGTCAGATCGTCATTTACGTTGACGACGAAGTAGTTGTACTGATTCCAAATCTTGCGCGTGGGCATCCATGGGCCTTCCGCCGATTCCACGACCCCGACCACGCCTTCGCTCGTTCCTTCAACCTGACCTTGGTCGAAGTAACCCGGCCAGTAGGTGAACACAATTTCCGCTTCATTGTCGTTGTCCACATCCGCTATCACGGGGTGCTTGTCCGTTGTAGCGAGGCCAAATGAAAATTTGTGCCAGGTACGAGTCGAATCCACGCCAGGCGGAAAAGGTGCTGCACCGCCGTACAGTACCCGGAATTTATCTGCCCCGTATAGTATTTCCTGGATGCCGTCGCCATTGAAATCGAACGTGACGGCCGGACTATAACCTGAACCTGTGGTCCCGCTGGTCGGCAACCGCCACCAGTACGGTGCCGCCGGGTCTTTTTGCGAGGCCTGGATGTTGAATGCGTGAAATGCGTGGATATCAGTCAGCAGGATTTCCGGCATGTCCACGGCAAATCCCTGGGTGCGGTCGTCGAACACATTGGCCACACAGGGCACCGCGCCGTTGGAGTTGTAGCCGCTTTGCAGGAAGGGGAAAAAGCGTAGAAAACCATTTTTGTTCCAGGCATACATCCCTGTCTCGCTGCTAACTTTGGAGGAAACGAGCACGTCCAGAACGCCGTCGAGATCAATATCCGCCACGGACGTGTAGCCATCGAAAAAGATTGTCTGCCCGGTGGACTGAAGGTACCGCTGCATCTTTATCTCGAGGCCGTCCCCATCGTTTGGGTCGAGGTCAATAGAGTAAATGGCCATTCCGGCGGCTATTTCCAGGCCGTTGCAGTCCGGGTCGCCGTTGCAATCGGCGGGAGTGAGCAAGTCGGCTGCCACTGGGTTGCTGGCCTGATAATAGTGCTGCTGGTAAAAAAGTTGACCGGTGAGGTTGGCCCCCCAGAAGATCGGCCCGTCGAGCACCTTGTTCAGGGTTGGGTTGGCCGGGTCGGTGAAATTGAAGCGAAAAATATCGCTCCCCACGTACACTTCCGGCGTGCCATCGCTGTCGAAATCAGCCAGCATGGGGCGCTGGGCACGCATGTCCACCAAGTCGGTGGTGATGATCCAGAGGTCCATCGGTGCCACGGGGTTTTCCCTGTAGTTGTTGTACACACGGATTTTCTGGTCAAGGCAAATGATGAGCAGTTCCGGCTTGCCGTCGTTGTTCACATCGGCTATGGTCGGGCCGGGCGCGGGGTAGTTGTGGAAATTGACCCCCTGAATCGTCAGTTTCATAGGGGTGGCCTTGTTGGAGCCATCTCCCCGGAAGAAAAAAATCTCGTTGGAAAAGCCAGTATGGGTCGGTTGGTTGGGCACATTTCGCCCACCGAGAGCGATAATCTCCGGCATATCGTCCTCGTGGGGGTTCATGTTGCCCACCACTGGCGTGGTTAAACTGGAAGGCCCCCTGCCTTTTGATTCCCAAGCAATCCTTGCCTCGAAGGTGGACGGAATGGACGCGACTGTGCAGGAGGTGTCGGTTTGGGCCTGTATTACACAAGCAATGCCCAAAGCAAGGATGAGCGGCAGAACGTGTCGAGATAGCAGCATTTGTACGTGTAATTGAACTATGATGGAATAAAACTACGCTCACCGCGTCACCGTCACATCCCCATTAAAAATCAATATCCGCCCGTCTTTGCCCTCCAGCTCGGCATACCAGACGAACACACCCGGACGGAAGGGCTGCGCACCCAGGCTACCGTCCCAGCCCGCCGACGGGTCATTGGGCACAAATCTACGTTTTTCAAACACCAAACTACCCCAGCGGTCGAACACCCGCAACAACTTGATCTGCTCGATGCCCGGCCCGGCGTATATGGTGAACGCGCCGTTTTCCGCCGAACCCGGCATGATCGCGTTGGGCGCGTACACCCCATAATTCACCACCTCCACAACAAGGGCGGCCGTAGCCGTACAACCGAAAGGATCCGTTACCTGAACTGCGTACTGCGCGGTTTCTTCCGGTTTCAGTTTCTGGTTCAGCGATCCAGGCTTCCAGGCAATGCCGTCGGGCATCCAGCGAATGTCGGTCGCGATGGTGTTCGGCGGCAACACCTTCGCGTTCAGAAACAGGTACTGCCCGAGGTCAAGCAAGGTGTCGCTGGCCGTCAGCACCACCGAAAACGGATTGGGTTGCGTCAGCACGGTCGTTGTTTGCCAAGTACAGCCCAAGGCATCGCGAACGATGACCGTGTACGTTCCCGGAGCAAGGCCGGTGTAATCCGGGTTCGTTCCAAAATTTTGACCGTCAATGGAATATTCGATCGGGGCAAGCCCGCCCGCCAGGTGTTGGATACGAATACTGCCGTCGTTTTCTCCGAAACAACTGATGAGCGTCACAGCAACTGTAGCCTGTACCGGTGCCGTCCAGTCCACCAGCACGGTGTCGCTTGCCGAGCAGCCGTTTTGGTTGTTCAGGTTGGAAAAAACATACAGGCCTGGCTCCGTCGCGGTCAGCACTAATCCCGGCGTTTCCGACACCGGCACGCCGCCTACAATATGTTGCCACTGCGGCAAAAACTCCGGCCCGACCGACGATACTCCACTCGCATCCAGCGGCACCTCCGTGGCATCGCAGGGTGCAAAAACCTGCCCCGGGCCAGCTTCCGCTTGTGGCACCACCGTGTTTTCCGCCACCAAAACAGCCGCCGTAGCGGTACAGCCAAACGCATTCTCCGCCACCACGGAATATGCTCCGGCCACCGAAACCATCTGGCCCGGTTGGTCTGGAAGCGTGCCTGACGGGCCGGTCCAGGTGTAGTGCAGGTTAGTCTGATTGGTGCTCACGCCGATTGCCACCACGGGTTCGGCGCAGGTGATGGTGTCCGTGAACGTGCTCAAAACCGGCACCAAGGTCCAGTTGGGTACCATCGTTTCCAGCGTTTGTGTACACTGGTTAGCGTCGGTAATCGTCAGGCTGTACGTCCCGGCGGCAAGCCCCGACACGACCGGTGTGTTCGCGCCGTTCCACCACGAATAATTGTACGGTTGCGCCCCGCCGGTGATGGCAGCCGAAACCGAACCGGTGCTTTGCGCACAGGTGTCCGCTTGAACCGCCGTGGTCAGCGCCAGTGCAACCGGCTGATTGATGGTGTATTGTTCCACCACCGTGCAGCCATTGGCATCGGTAAGCGTGAGCGTGTACGTCCCGGCAGGAACCGGTTGCAGTACATTGCCCGACTGCCCGCCCGACCATGCGATTTGGTACGGTGCCGTGCCGCCGCCCGGCGCCACGGATATGGAACCGTTCGTTTCGCCGTGACACAGCACGGGGGAAATTTGTGTATTCCCCGTCTGCAAGACTGTGGGTTGGTTGATGTCAAAACTGAATTCCAGCGTGCATATCCCGCTGCCATAGGTCACCGTCAGGGTGTACGTGCCGGGGCCGAGATTTTGTTGAACAGGGCCGTTCGCGCCGTTCGACCAGGTGTAGGCAGCCACTGCTCCGCCACCCAGCGCCGTTGCCGTTGCGCTGCCATCGGCTGCGCCGAAACACGTGACATCTGCGGCAACCGTGGTCACCTGCGGCACCAGCGCCGTCGGCACTTCTGCCGAAACGGTCAGCGAGCAGCCGCTTGAATTGGTGATGGTCAGCGTGTAGGTGCCGCTCGTCAGTCCGGTTTGATCGGGCGTTGTTCCGCCATTCGACCACGCGAGGCTGAATGGCCCCACGCCCTGCGACATGCCCAAAAACGACAACGCGCCGTTGTTTTCCCCGCTACAGGCCGCCACGGCGGTAATGCCTGAGGCCAGTAGTTCGATCGGTTCCGGTAGTTCAAAACTTAAGGCCTGCATACAGGCGCCGTTCGCGTAAGTCACCGTGAGGTCGTACGTCCCTGGTTGGAGTTGCTGAATTTGCGGCAGCGTTTGGCCGTTCGACCACAAAAAACCGATGCCAGGCTGGCCGCCCGCTACGGTGATCGAGATGCCGCCATCATCGGCCCCAAAGCAGGAAACCGGGTCAACGGAGGGCACCAAAAAAGGAATCGGGTACTCAGGCACCTGCACCGATTGGCTCACTGTGCAACCATTGGCATCCGTCACCATCAGGTTGTATGTTCCTGCTGGCACGCCGGTCAGGTCAGGCCCGCTACCGCCCGTTGACCAACTCAGGCTGTACGGCGGTGTGCCCTGGCTTGCGCCCAAAAACAAAGCCGAGCCATTCGATTGGCCGATACAGGCTGGAATAGTCGTAAATCCGCCCAATAGCATGGACTGCGGTTCGGTGACCGAAAAAGCGTACTGCTGCGCACAAAGTCCGCTGGCATAGGTCAGGGTCAGGCTGTACGTGCCCGCGCCGAGCGCCGGAAGATCGGGCGTGTTTGCCCCGTTCGACCACTGGTACGCCAGCGGAGGCGTACCGCCCGAAACGCTCAGGGCAATGGTACCGTCCGTCGCCCCGGCACAAAATGCCGGTGTGGTAGCTCCTGAAAGTGTCGGAGCTACAAATTCACCGACCTGCGCCGATTCCGCCAGCGTGCAGCCGTTGGCATCCGTAACAATGAGGGTGTAAATCCCGGACGGCAGGCCGTTCAATTCCGGTGTTGTGCCGCCGTTTGACCACAACAAGCCGTAGGGCAGTACGCCCTGGGCTGCGCCCAAAAATTCCACCGAGCCGTTCGCTTCATTTTCACAGGCAGCCGTGGTGTTTACGCCCGCAGAAACAAGCGGCAGTGGTTCTGTCAATTGAAAATCAACCGTTTGGGCGCAAGCCCCTCCGGCAAAAGTCAGGTCGAGCGTGTACGTTCCCGGTGTGAGGTTTTGAATGTCGGGTGTCGTTTCTCCGTTCGACCACGAAAAACCAAAGCCCGGCGTGCCGCCGGAAACGCCCACCGAGATGCTGCCGTCGTTCGCACCGAAACAAGTGATTGGCTGGAGCGTCGGGGAAAGTACGGGCGCAAGGTATTCCGGCACCTGCACGGTTTCGGACAGCGTGCAGCCGTTCGCATCGGTCACCAGCAGGGTGTAATTTCCTGCCGGCACTCCGTTCAGGCCTGGCAAACTGCCGCCCGAAGACCAGGCCAGCGTGTACGGCGGCGTGCCTTGGGCTGCGCCCAAAAACGAGGCAGCACCGTTGGGCAAACCGGGACAGGCGGCCGTGATAGCGAACCCGCCGGAAAGCAGCGCTTGCGGTTCCGTGATCTGAAAATCAAATACCTCGGCGCACTGCCCGTCGGCATACGTCACCGTCAGGCTGTACGTGCCCGCGCCGAGCGCCTGGATATCCGGTGTCGCGGCGCTGTTCGACCATGAGTACCCTAATCCGGGCGTGCCGCCCGAAATGCTGGTGAAAACAGCCCCGTCGGTTTTGCCAGCACAGGACAGATGGCGTACATCAGGCTCCAGAATCGGCGCTTCAAATACGCCAACCTGAACGGTTTCGCTCCGGGTGCAGCCCTTGGCATCGGTCGCCACCACCGTGTATGCGCCCGCCGCGAGGTTGTTGGCGGAAAGCCCCGTGTCGCCGTTCGACCACAGGTAGGTGTACGGAGCGGTGCCCTGCGAAACGCCGAGCAGCGTTGCCGTGCCGGTAGCGCCGCCGGGGCAACTGGCTGCAACGGACGTGCCAGCCGAGAGCAATTGCGGCGGCTCTTGAACTTGAAAGTCAACGATTTCGGTGCAATGGCCGTCGGCGTAGGTCACAGTCAGGGTGTACGTGCCGGGCGTGAGATTCTGCACGTCAGGGGTGGTTTCGGCGTTGGACCAGGCAAAGCCAAAGCCCGGCGTGCCGCCGGAAACTCCGACTGAAATACGGCCGTTGGCGGCCCCGAAACAGGGGATGTCTTGAATCGTCGCGGTCAGGGTTGGGGTTTCCAGCAACGGCACCTGCACCGTTTCGTTCGCCGTGCAGCCGATTACATCCGTGATCTGCAACGTGTAGGTGCCGGAGGACAGGTTGTTCAGGTCGGGGGCACTGACACCTGTTGACCAAGATAAGGAATACGGCGGCGTGCCTTGGGCGGCACCTAAAAACGAGACCGAACCGTTGCTCAAACCGGGGCAAGCACCCGTAACCACCATGCCCGTGCCGACCGGATGACCGGTAGCCTGCACCCGAAGCGTGTCGGTTCGGTAGCCCACGCAGGCATCCTGCACCCGCACCCAGTACTGACCGGGGCCTTGGGTTTGGAAGGTTTGCCCCGTACTGCCGTCCTGCCACAAGTAACTTTGGTGCCCCGGCCCGGCATCAAGCAGCAGGCTGGTGTCGCCGCAGGCAACCACGTCGGGACCAAGATCGAAGGGTGGCTGCTGGATGGTGTAGTCTATCGGGAACAGGTTGTTTTGCCAATGGCACTCGAACACGTAGTTGACCGGAAAAGCCGTGCTCAGGTTGAACGGCCGGGGCAGACTGCCGTCGTCGTTCACCATGCCGTAGGCCGTACCGGAAAACGGGGGCAGCAGAAAATCCACCAGCACACAGGAGTCTTTTTTTACCGGCACACCCACGACTTGCGCGGCACCGATGAGCGGGGCATTAGTGGTTGTCGGATCGGTGGCATAAAACGCGATGGGAATGGTATCACCGAGGTCTTTCAGCCCGAAATTGCACACCTCCACCTGTACTTGCACCTGATTGTTCTGGCAAAATACCGACTGCAGCGTCGCGCTCGCATCGGGCAGGGGGATGCGCCCCGACGGCGCCTGAAAAAGTGTCTGGTTCAGGGGTCGGTTGCCCGAGCCGGGCGGCACCTCCAGGTGGTGCTCCTGCTGAACGGCGGGGATGGTCAGGTCGTCGTTCACGTTGACGACGAAGTAGTTGTACTGGTTCCAGACCTTGCGTGTGGGCACCCACGGGCCTTCGCCCGATTCCACGACTGCGACTCTACCCTCAGCAACACCGGCACCGTCCACATAGCCCGGCCACCAGGTGTACACAATTTCCGCTTCGTTGTCGTTGTCCACATCCACTATTACGGGGTGACCGTCCGAGACTGAATTATCCGTCCCGAACGCATGCCACCGCCTCAGGGAATCAACCCCCGGCGGAAAGGGGGCTGCACCACCGTACATAATGCTCAAACTCTTCAGGGACAGAATAATTTCCTGATGACCGTCGCCATTGAAGTCGAACGTGACAGCCGGGTTTTGGCCTACGCTTGCATTTGTCGGAATATTCCACCAAAATGGCGCGGTCGGGTCTTTTTGGTGTGCGTTCAGATTAAAGGCAACAAAATTGAATCCGTTGCTCACCATTATCTCGGGCAAATCCACCGCGAAACCTTCGGTGCGGTCGTCGAATACATTGGCCACACAGGGCACTGCGCCACCGACGTTGTTCTGACTAATCGGATAGGGGAAAAATCGCAGGAAGCCATTTTTATTCCAGGCTGTCACGCCGGTTTGGCTACTCAGTTTGGAAGAAACCAGCACATCGAGCACACCGTCAAGGTCAACATCTGCTACGGAAGTATAGCCGTCAAAATAGATGACCTGCCCGGTGGATTGGAGGAAACGTTGCCTTTTGATTTCCAGGCCGTCGCCATCGGTGGTACTCAGGTCAATTGAATAAATCACCGTTCCCGCTGCGATTTCCAGCCCATCACAGTCCGGATCGCCGTTGCAATCGGCCACGGAGAGCAAGTCGGCAGCGACGGGATTGCTGACTTGATAGAAATATTGGCTGGCAAAAAGTTGGCCGGTAACATTGGCCCCCCAAAAAATAGGCCCGTTAAGCACCCGGTTCAGGGTCGGGTTTGCGGGATTGGAGAAGTTGAACCGGAATACGTCGCTGCCGACATACACCTCAGGTGTGCCGTCGCTGTCGAAATCGGCCAGCATGGGGCGTTGGGCCTGAAGATCAACCAGATCGGTTGTGGTAATCCACAGCGTCATGGGTGCCGCCGGGTTTTCCACGTAATTGTGGTACACTCGAATTTTTCGGTCACGGCAGATCATCAGCAGCTCCGGCTTCCCATCGTTGTTTACGTCGGCTATGGTTGGGCCGGGAAGATGGCTTTCTTCAAAATCAGTTCCCTGAATATACAACACCAACGGATTGGCGGCATTGGAACCGTCGCCCCGGAAAAAGTAGATTTCATTGGTCCAGCCAGCCATGTCCAAGCGGTTGGGCAAATGCCGCGCGCCGGGAATAATGATCTCCGGCATGTCATCCGCTTGCGGGTTCATATTTGCCACCATGGGCGTCGCATGGCTGGACGGCCCTTTCCCCGGCGATTCCCAGGCCTGGCGTGTTTTGAAGGTGGATGGAATGGACGCGACCGAGCAGGCGGTGTCGGTTTGTGCTGTTGCCGAATTGGCGAGGTGGAGCACAAACAGGAGCGGGAAAGCGTGTCGAGTTGGAAGCATAGACAAAAGTATAGGCTTTTGACGAGTTTATGGTGCCCCAAAAACGTAACTTTGCGTAGTCTTTTGGACGGCTTAGAAAACCGTCCTCCAATAGCACAGAAGTCAATCCTGTTTTATGATTACATCGCTCGATCAACTTGACCCCGACGGCAATTATACCTACGCTGATTACCTGCTTTGGCGGTTTGAAGAGCGTGTTGAGCTCCTGCGCGGAAAAATCCGGCAGATGGCTGCGCCTTCCATGAAGCACCAACGTGCCGTAACCAGACTTACGCGCAGTATTGCCAATGCTTTGTGGAGAACACCTTGTCAGGTTTTTGTTACCCCCTTCGATGTTCGTCTAACCCGCGCTCGAGAGGACAAAGATGCCACTACGGTGGTACAGCCTGATCTGTGCGTTATTTGCGACCCCGCCAAATTGGATGCACGCGGCTGCAACGGCACGCCCGACCTCATCATAGAAATTCTTTCGCCCGGCAACAGCCGCACCGAGATGCGCGACAAATTTGACCTGTATCAAGAAGCAGGGGTAATGGAATACTGGATCGTGTCGCCCACAGAAAAAACCATACAAGTCTGGAAACTGAACGAACAGGGCCGCTACATCGGCCTCCCGCCCGCTGTTGAGGGGGACTCGCTCACCACACCCATTGTGCCCAACCTGGAAGTAGATTTGACGGAGGTATTTGAGGATTAAAACAGCAGCCCACTACGTCCCCGTCAGTCTGAACTTGACAAATTTTGTTGATGAAGTAGTTAAAAACAATCACGTA
>JBEBHD010000337.1:0-4155 GCA_040080915.1 Saprospiraceae bacterium | reverse complement strand
GGTATTTTGAGGGGAGAAAGGGGGAGAAGGATTAAATTTTTTCACCGATCAACAGCAAACGCATTGCAATGGCATCTAAAAGAACCACAGTTCGAGGAGACAGGCTCGAAATATCCGAATCTTCGATTTCTCTATACCGATCATTGATGACCTCAATGGCCTGGGCAATGATTTCCAGTAAATCCAGCACATCGGAATTACGCATACATCACTTCGGATTCAATAGATTGCAAAAATTTGGGACGCAAATGAGGGCCTTTGCGCAAAATGTCAATCGAACGGCCGAAATGTTCTTCCAGAAATATTTGCACGTAAGCCATTTTGTAGAAACTCGGCTCATCCAAATCTACCAAAATATCAATGTCGATGTCCGGGCGTTGGGTGCCTTTGGCGAACGAACCGAACAACCCAATACGTTGTACGCCCATGCTTTGCAAGGTGGAATGATGCTCTCGCAAGAATTGCAGAATACCTTGACTGGTTATAACGCTGGCAAAATTATGCAAAAAACAACATCCATTGCCGGCCTTTTTCTCCTGGCCCTCCCCGCCTTTTCCCAAACAACCCCCGACGATGCCATCCGCGCCGCCCTTCAAAACCACCCGTCGGTACGCGCCGCAGCCTTCGAGGTTCAGGCAAAAAAACACAACGAAAAGGCTGCGCTCAACCTGCCCAACCCGGAAGTGAACGCTGAAAGTCCGACAGGTGAGTTTTACGCCGTGGGCGTACAGCAAGCCTTCGAGTTCCCGACGGTGTACGCCCGCCAAAAGCAGGTAGCGAAGGCTGAAACGGCCCTTGCCCAAGCCAGCCGGATGGTAAGCGAAAACGACCTGCGCTACACCATTCGGTCGCTGTATCTGGATGCCCAGGTGGCGGAATACCAGGCCCGGCAATGGGCCGACCGAGACAGCCTGTACCGCCAAATCTCCGCTGCTGCTATCCGGCAGTTTGCCGCTGGCGAAGTGGATTTTTTGCAAAAAACAAGGGCCGAAAACGAGGCCGGGCAGGCGCATCAGGAACGCTTGGCCGCCGAACGCCTGGCTGAATCACTGCGCCAACAATTGGTAACATACACGGGCCTGATGAATTTGGGCAACTTGCTGCCCCTTCACCCCGATACAGTGGGTTTGGCCCAGCAGCCGTTGGCGCAAATCAATCCGAATGTAGCATACAGCCAACAGGCTGTACAAGTTGCCGAAACGCAGGTCCGTCTGGCAAAAAGCAAGGCATTGCCCAACTTTTCGCTGGGTTACCTGAACCAAGGCGCACGGAACACACCGACCGACTACCGTTTCCGCGCCAGCATTGGCATCCCGCTGTGGGCGGGGCAGTACCGCGCCGGGGCCAACGCAGCCAAAGCCGAAACACAGGCCGCCATGGCCCGGGCTGAAGCACAAACGCAAGCCGTGGCCCTCGAATGGCAACGCGCCCAGTCGGAATTGGCCACGGCCCTTGCAGCAGTGCAATACTACGAACAGGAAGCCCTGCCGCGCAGCCGCGCCCTCATCGCCGCCGCCGTGCGCATGCGCGAAGCCGGGCAGGCGGATTACGCCACATTCCTGCGGACGCTGGACGAGGCCTTCGCCATTCAACGGGAGTATGCCGAGCAGGTGCTGGATTTGAACAGCACGCAGTTGCGCCTGCGGCACCTGTCCGGAAACTGATTTTCAACTTTTTAGCCAAACAATTCAACATCAAAATATATGAAATACCTGTTGTTATTGCTGCCAATCCTGTGCTTTTCCGCTCTTTTGCCAGCGCAGGAACATACCCATGCGGATGGAACCACCCATGCCGATCACGGCGACGAAACGGCCGCTGCTACAGCCCTGCCCGGCACCGACCACTTCACGGTTTATGCTGAATCCGACAAATACGAACTAACTCTGTATTATCCCGAACTGACGGCAGGCCAGGAAGCACACCTGACCCTGTACGTGGCCGATTATCACGCGAACAGCCCGATTGACAAGGCCGATCTGAAAATCAGCGCTGCGGAAAACCCACAACAGGTTTTTAAAGCAACTCGGGTTTCTCCAGGTGTGTACGAGCTGCACACGACGTTCCCGAAAGATGGGACTTATATGCTTAATGTACAGGTGGCACACCCGAACGGAGCAGATTTGATCGGGCTGAACGGCGTGGAGATTGGCGCAAAACTGCACGCCGAGGCCGGCACGGCCATCCCGAACGATCAATCTGGAAGTTGGCTGTGGTTTGCGGGCGGGCTGCTGCTGGGCACCACAGGCATGTGGTTCGTGGGCCGCCGCCGCAACCGGGCACTCACGGTCGCGTTCCTGCTCGCCAGCGCGTGGTTTTCTGCTCCGAACTGGAACCCGGCTTTCGCCCACGGCGATGAGGAGCATGGCCCCAAATCGGGCAGCGGTGGTTACGGTAAATCGGTGTACGCCCCGAAAGAAACCCAGTTTTTGTTTGAAATTTTGACCCACCCAATTGCCGTAGGCGACTACCAATCGGCCACGACGATGTTCGGTACCGTAATTCCGGCCTCCGGCGGCCTCGGTGTGGTAGCAGCACCCGCGAGCGGCCGTGTGACGCGGCTGCAGGTGGCCGTCGGCCAAACGGTGCGTGCCGGGCAGGTGCTGGCCCTGTTGACTCAAACCGTCGGTACACCGGAACAGGTGGCTATCGCCGCCAGCAACGCTGGCCTCGCGGTACAGGTCGAAACCGCCCGCGTGCGTGCAGCAGCGGCAAAACGCGAGCTCGAGCGTTTGCAAAAAATAGCCGACATCGCCGCAGCCAAGGACGTACAGGCAGCCGAGGCCGCCCACAAAGCCGCTCTGGCGGAACTGCAAACCTTGGAGGCCAAGGCAGTGGGTGCCAATGCCGCCGCCAATAACCGCGTCATTTCGCTCATCGCTCCTATTTCCGGTGTGGTAGGGGCGTTCACGCTCTCGCCCGGCGCAGAGGTGGCTGCGGGCCAAACACTGTTTACTCTCACCAACCTGAACAAGGTTTTTGTCGAAGCCCAAGTGTACGACCGCGACGTGCCCGTGGTGCGGGCGGGCAACCGGTTTTTGGTCACCTGCTCCACCGACGACCACAAAACGGCAGAAGTACGCCTGCTCTCCCAGGCCCAAACAATGAACCCCGGCAACCAGAGCCAGCGCGTCATTTTTGAAATGGAAAACCCCGATGGCACCTTCAAGATCGGCGAGTTTGTGACACTCAAGGCGCTGAACAAGGAAACCTCCCGGCATGTCATGGTGCCTAATTCCGCCCTGACTGAGGTGAACGGGAAAACGGCAGTTTTCATCAAAGAGGCCCCGGAAACGTTCGCCCTGCACTACGTCCAGACGGGCGAAGACGACGGTACCCGCACGCGGGTTCTGAAAGGTGTACAGGAAGGCGAAAGGGTAGTGGCCAACGGGGTATACGAGGTGAAAATGATGTACCTCAACCAGTAGGAAAATGTTGGCTCCTGTTCTCAGGGCACCCCGGGAACAGGAGTCAAAAAATTAAGTTGATCCCGAGCAGCAATACGCTCCACTCCGGCACCATTACGGGTACGGCACTAAAAAAGCCGGCCACCGATCATGGAACAACTCATCGCCGCCTGCAAGCGGGGCGACAGTACAGCCCAGCGCAACTTGTACGATCGTTTCAAAACGCCCCTCTTCGGTGTTTGCCTGCGCTATGCCCGCGACCGACCCGAGGCGCAGGACATGCTCCAAGAAGCCTTTCTCAAGATTTTTCGCGACATCGGCCAGTACAACGGCAGCGGCCCGTTGGAGGGTTGGATGCGCCGGGTGGCCGTGCGCAGTGCCCTGCAATACCTTCGGCGGAAAAACCCCCTTCGTTTTGCCGAAGACTACGACGGCCTGCCCGCCGATACCTGGAGCCACAGCCCCGACACCGACCTGAACAGCGAAGCCATCCTCCGCATGGTGCAGCTGCTGCCGGCCGGATACCGGGCGGTGTTCAACCTGCACTGCGTGGAAGCCTTCTCGTACCCCGAAATCGCCGCCGAACTTGGTATCACCGAAAGCACCGTGCGTTCTCAGTACGTCCGCGCGTGCCGACACCTGCGCGGTATGGTGGAAAAACTGCTCGCCGTGCCTACCGATATTTGACCTCTCCGAGGTCAGATCGCGGGAAGGGGTAGATTTCGTGGGTGATCGCTAAGAGCGTGTA
>JBEBHD010000336.1:0-4173 GCA_040080915.1 Saprospiraceae bacterium | reverse complement strand
GTAGCGTGGAACAGTTCCCAGGTACGGCCATCCAGTTCGGGCATGTGGAATTCGTGGCCGTCCAAGTTGAAGAGGTGTCCCTCGCCACTGCTCCAGACAGAAATGCCGGGCAGTTCCAATTTTTCACCTTTATCTAACTTTTTGCCGTCTACCCAAACTTCATCACCATTGACCCGGATTTCTATCGGCTTGCCGTCCTGTTCCAGCCTGACGACGGTATTGCCCGCATCATCCGTATCCGTGGAGATCGTGGACGATAGTTTTGAAAGTGGCGCAAACGGCGCAAGTGGCGCATGGGGCGCAAACGGCGCATGGGGCGGCATCGGCACTTCGGGCGCAGCGACAGGAGCAGCATCTTCGAGGATTTCATCTGTCAGTTTGCGGTGCTGGTCGTACTCCGCAGGTGGGATTTCTTTGCCGTCAAGGACGAGCCGGGCTATTTTGTCGCCGTCCATTTCGATCTCCACCACCTTGTCGCCATCTTCGTGTATGATCTTGCGGGTTACTTTGGTTGCTGGCGGCACGGTGTCGGTGGGGGCCGTTTGTTTGGCAAATAGTTGCGGGGTGGCTTCTTCAAGCCAGTTTTTGGGTGTTTCCACGATGTGCCAAACCGCCTCAGCCAGTGCAGGCGGCGTATTGGCTCGAAGGGTGAAAAAGGCGGCGAGGGCCGTGAGTACGGCCAGTGCAATTGTTTTTTCCATAGCTGTGGTGTGTGGTTGTGGTTGGTGAAGAATACGTTTGATCCGCTCCAGAAGCGACGAGCGGTGGTGCAGCAACGTGGGGGATCCGCTCAGGCCCAGGGCCGGAGCAGGCACAAGGGCGGGTCGTGCCATTTCTTGCAAACGAGCCAGCGTTTTGGCATAAACCAAGCGGTTGCCCGTGACGGTCACCGCGACATCGTCGCAGCAGTTTTCGCGCTCGGCGCGTATCGTGGCGGCCATCCACCAGACAGCCGGGTGGAAGTAAAAAACGGCTTCGATGACAGTTTGCAGCAGGTTGAACAGCCAGTCGCGGCGAGCCAGGTGCGCCAATTCGTGCGCCAGCACGGCCTCTACCTCTGCCGGGGCAAGCTGGTTGGCCATTCCGATGGGCAACAAAATAATCGGCTTGAAAAAACCGAACGCCATCGGCACATGCACCAAGGCCGACTCCAACAGAGCTACCGGGCGGGAGTGGCCGACACGAGCGGCCAGGCCGTGCAGCCGCTCCTGCCAACAAGCCTCCGCCGGGTGGTTTTGCCGGCTTCGCAAACCGTGGACATAGTGCAGCCCCGTGGCCAGCCGCAGCAGAAAAAAGATAAAACCCGGCAGCCATACGGCGACGATGAACGGGTGGCAGGCTTCCAATTTGTCCGAAAACAAGGCGAGCATATCCGGTGAAACGGAGATCAAGCCCACAGCCACCCCGGCAGCCGGAATATTCAGCGGCGGAGTTGCGTGGGCGAGCGGGGCTGCCGGATCGTACACCAGCGCAAACGTGGCCGCCGCCACGAGGGCGAGGCCGGTCAGCGCGCCGTAGGCTGCCCGGTACCGTTGGCGGGCCGACTTCAGGCGCGGCAATACCAACCAGAGAGTGAGCGCAATGGCCGTACCCTGCCACAGCGCGTGTACCAGCGTCCAGCCGAGGGCCTGGACACTTTCGTCGGACAAAAAAAACAGACTGTTCATGACTCGGATTGATCTTGTTCGATTTGAGCGAGCAGGGCCTTGATCTCGTCCAGTTCGGATGGGCTGGCCTCGTGATTGCCAAGTGCCTGCATGACGAGTTTCATGGCGCTGCCCCGGTAGGCCGCATCCACAAACTGTTGGAGCAGTACCGATTGAGTTTCCGCCTCACTGACGGCGGCAGCGTACACGTGGGTGCGCCCGTCCTCTTCCCGGGCGACGAGGCCCTTTTCGTGCATGATCTGCATGATCTTTAATGTGGTGGTGTAGCCAACCTCCCGGGGAGCGGCGGTGGTTGATCGGCGCAGGTTGCGCGGCGAGCCGCCGGGGGTGTTCAAGTGCTCGTTCACGGTACGCACTGTACACGGCCCCAAGGCCCACAACAACTGCAAGATTTCGAGCTCGGACTCGGTCGGTTTGTTTATTTGCATTGCCTGTTTTTTGAAAAATGGCACCAAAGGGACAAGGGTGCCCGTTTGGAGTTGCAAACATCTACGAAGATTTTCGTAGTGACAAATTTTTCTACGAAAAAATTCGTAGAGAAAAGCTTTTTGTGTGAACCGTGTATCGCCAGCATTGATTGCAAAATGCAGCCTGCCTGATTTTTTTCATAACATTATGCCGACTTCCACTTACTTTGGCGCTCAAAATGTTTGTATGCTCAGAGCGTACATTACCGAAAAAAAGCAATGAACGAAACCAACTGGCAAGACATCCTTGCAGATATCGAAGAACAACAAGCTGTGCTGTTGCTGGGGCACGGTTTTCTCCCCGGTGCCCAGCAGGACCTGAATAATGCACTGCACGCCGCCCTGGGGAAGCGCTTGCTGTATTTCTACGAAAAGGAGGGCTTTTTCTCTTCGTTGACAACGATGCCAAAACCATTGCCCAAAAGGAAGCTGCACGACTTTACCGGCAGGTTAGCCCTGATGAAGACATGTTGCGAAAATTAGCCGAGTTGCCATTTAGAGCGTGTTTAAATTTCAGTCGCCGGGCTGCAAGCGGCAAATTTTGCTTCATGCTGCGTTGAAATTTTCGCCGTAGGCACCCGGCTACGGCTGCAAATTTCGCCTTGCCTGAAACAAAATTCGCTCGCTTTCGCCTCGGCACTGAAATTTAAACACGCTCTTAAACTCGTAGTGTCTGCCAACCCGGACAAATCCGTCGCTGATGCCTTTGCCCGGTATCGCCTCCCCAACCAGTTCGACTACTACTCCAGTCAGCCCAAGGACTACGAAACCGAACTGTCCCGACCCACGTCGGAACGCCCGCTGCTGTACAATCTTTGCGGCTGTCACGAAGACCGCAAGTCGCTTATCCTCGATTATGATGACCTGTTCAACCTGCTAAAAAACCTGCTGGCCGACAACAACGTGCCTGTTTCCGAGGTGCGCCGCCCCTGCAAAGCGCTACTACTTTCGTCTTTTTTGGCTTTCATTTCGAACGCTGGTACACGCAGCTGTTTTTGCGCTACCTGAACCAGAATGACCACCAGTTCAGCAACCATGCCCGGAATTATGCCCTGAATACCACGTTCGCGGACGCTGATTCGCAACAGTTTTTTATGAAACAGTTCAACGTGCGCTTCGTCGGCGGCGACACGGCGTTTTTTGATGAAATACACCGGCGTTTTTCCGAAAAACACCCGGAGCGCCTGCGCCGCCTCGTAGACGAATTGTCGCCTTCGGCAACCACCGTGATCCAGTTGCTCGAACGAAACGACTTGGATGCGGCCATAGCCATGATCAAAATTTTTGAGAAACAACTGAACGCCGACGACCTCGACCTGCTTGCCCAAACACAGGCGATGTACGCCCAATACAATCAGGAAAAACAAGGGCTGTCGCAGGCCCTACTCGACGAAATGGAACGCAGCTACCTCGTTCGCCGGGAACCTAATACGGTAGGTGGTTTTAGTTACGAAGTGTCGCACGACCGGTTAGTGGAGCCTTTGCAAAAAAGAAAGGCCGCACGGCGCATACAAGAAGAACGGCGGCTGGCGATGAAGCGGCAACGGCGGTTGGCGGGGATCGTGGCGGCCGCGCTGATCGTGGCGGCCGTGGCCGTGGCATTTGGCATTTGGGCGTTTCAGCAGCGCGAACTGGCAGTAAAAAGCACCCTCGAAGCCCTCCAGGCCACGGATGATGCCGTCCGGCAAAAAGAGATTGCCGACCAAAAAACGAAGGAAGCCACTGCTGCCGCCAAGGATGCCGAACGGCAAAAAGAAATTGCCGACCAAAAAACCGCCGTTGCAGAAGCCGCTCTCGCCGACATGAAAGTCGCGCAAAAAAAGGAGCTAAGCGCCAAGGTAGATCAACACATCGCCTCTGCCCGCCGCATGATGGAACTCAACGACCGGGCTATGGCGAACCGCATCCTCGACGAGGCCTCCCGACTGGCGAAACACTTCCCCGATTTGTTGAAAAAAATGTAACTATTTAGTACCTCCTGATGCATACAATTTTCACCACAGATTTTCACAGATTCACACAGATTTTTCCTTATCCGT
>JBEBHD010000117.1:0-15627 GCA_040080915.1 Saprospiraceae bacterium | reverse complement strand
CCAATACGTCATGCTGAAAACTTGGCGACGTGAGGTATACAAGATATTACGGGCAACCGCCAAAAACGAAAAAACCGGGCAGCTCTTCCGCGCCCGGTTTTTTTTACTGTATGAAGCAAAATACTACTGATCAAAATTGCCGGAGCGCAATGTTCTGAATCCTGTCCACTCCGGCCCCATTGCAGGGAAGTATCGGGATAATCGGTCAATGTATGGCCTCGAATGCCGCGATGCCGTTTCCGATTTCGGGCAGTACTTCTTCCCGTTTTAGGGCGTACACTTTGGGGTCGCGTTCGGGTACTTGGAGGCGCGGGCTGACCACGTCAAATTCCGTTGCGTCGTAGTTGTAAATCGCCCACTTGCCATCGGCGTATTCGAGCGAAGTGAGGTGCTCTACCCAGTCGCCGCTGTTCATGTAAACCACTTTTTGGCCGTTTTTCGCTTCCACTTCCCGTATTTGCGGGCGGTGTATGTGGCCGCACACCACATAGTCGTAGCCTTTTTCGGCGGCCAATTGGATGGCCGTATCCTCGAAATCGCTGATATACCGGACGGCACCTTTCACCGATTTTTTCACCTTGGCGGCAAACGAAACTGGTGCCAGACCGAACAACCGGCGCGTACCGTTAATGAGCCGGTTCAACCGAATGAGCAGGTCATAACCTTCGCCGCCGAGACGGGCCAACCAGCGGGCACGCTGAATACTGGCATCAAAAACGTCGCCGTGAAAAACCCAGTGGGTCTTGTCGTCCACTCGGAAAATCAGTTTGTTGCGCAGGTGCACAAGGCCGAAGGTCACCTCTCCAAATTTGCGCAGCAGGTCATCATGGTTGCCGGTTAGGTAGTACACTTTGGTGCCATCCATTGCCATTTTCATGATACGGCGCACCACCTCAAGGTGTTCCTTGGGAAAGTAGCTCTTTTTGAAATACCAAATATCAAAGATGTCGCCATTGAGCACCAGTGTTTTAGGGCTGATGCTTTTTAGGTAGTTGTGCAGTTCGCTGGCGTGGCAGCCGTACGTCCCCAAGTGCGTATCCGAGAGGATGACGATGTCCAATTCTCTTTTCATGGGCAGCACATAGTTGAGTAAACGATGCCACAAAAGTAGGACTGGGTTGGAAGTAGGCCGTTAAGTCAGCATGAAGTTAGTATTACCTTTCGTGTCTGGCCTGGCCCACTCAATTCAAAATCACCACCTTCGCGATCACCGCGTCCGGTTCCTCGAACAGTTTGGAACTGGTGGCAAACACGAGATACACCCCGCTGGCTGCCCGGCGACCGAGGTAGTCGCGGCCGTTCCATACGGCCTGGCCGCCGTAGGCTTTGCCTTCAAAAACGAGGTGGCCGGCTACGTCGGTGATCTTCACGTTGGCATCGCTGGCCAAGCCGTAGATGGCGATCGGCCCGTCGTAGTCGGGGCGCACGGGATTGGGGTAGGCAAAGGGGCTGGGCGTGTTGAGCACGCCGCCCACGGTGGCCTCGGCCCGGTAGGAGCACAGGCCCTTGCTGGTACCGATCCATGCCTCGCCCGTGATGGGGTCAATGGCAATGTCCAGCACGGTATTGTCGAGCAGGGGACTATTGGTACTGGTGAAGCGGCCCTCCTGCACGTCGCCGCTGGCCGATTGCACGAAAATGCCGTTGGTGGTGCCAAACCACTTGCGGTTGGCACCGTCCACAGCGATGGTACGAATTTCCTCATTTTCCAGCAGGTAGCCATTGAAACCGTCCACGGTGACGATGCGGCGCGTGCCCTTGCAACTGCCGTCGAATACGTTGCTGCCGCACTGAAAACTCACGGTGCCCTGTTGGGTTCCGATCCACACGTCACCATCGAGGTCCACGGTCAGGCAGTTGACTGTGTTGGTAGGCAGTACACTGTTGGCGGTAGTGAGCAGGCGGTATCGGTCGTCGCCAGGGTCGTCGAGGTTGGTGCCGCTGTCGTACACCAGCACGCCGCCGTTGAACGCCACGACAAACCACTTGTACCCGTTTTTGTCCACGGCTACTTGCATCAGGTTGTTTGCCAGCGTGTTGGAAAAATTGCGAAGCGTGCCGTCCGTTTTTTGCACGGCGATGGGGGAGTTTGCGTCGTAGTTGCTGATCCACAGGTTGCCGTCGTTGTCGAAGGCTAAGCCGCCGATGGCCGTCCGATTGAGGCCGGATTCCCCGGCGTTTTGCAGGATGGAGTTGTGCTGGTGGTAGGCCTTGGCTGGCACTCCTACCTGAGTGGCCTCGATCAGGCCACCCCAAAAACTGCCGACGTAAAATTTGTCGAGATACGGGTGCGTGATCACGCGCCAGTGGTCCACGTGGGAATCGGAGGGCTTCAGTTCGGGGTTTGAGTTTTGGTCAAAGCGCTTCCACTGCTTGTCGGAGTCCAGCACATACACGCCTTGGCGGTTGTACGTAGGCTCAAGGAGGATATTGAAACCAGGGGTTCCGACGAGTACTTTGCCATTGCCCACGGCAATTTCCGAGACGGCCTCCGTGTACGGGGAGTTGAAGCGGAAGCGGTCGCACTTGCCGAGGTTGTCGTCGAAGAAACGGAAATCATCGTTGCCATCGGCCAGCCAAAATTTTCGGATTTCCTCTTCAACGGCATATTGAGGGCCAAAGGACTCGCAGGCCCAGTGGATGTCGTATGGTTGCGCCGTGCTGGAGGCCATGTACTGCACGCTGCCGCTAAAATTGCGTTTCCAACCGATGACCAAGCCGCTGCCCTCGGCGCTGAGGAAAAGGAGGTCGCGGTCGGGGTTGACCAGCACGGTGTCGAGCGTATTGCCGTCGTACCGGCAAAGCGCCTGTTCGAGTCCGATGAGCAGTTTGCCGTCGAACGGCTGCATGGCCGTGGCCGTTCGGCCCTGCGGCATGCCTTCGGGCGTGCCAAGCAAGCGCCATCGGCTGAAGTCGGCAGGGTTGAGGTCGTCGGAGGGCAGGCGGTAAATACCCTCATCGGTGCCGGCGTATAGGTTGTTTTGGTAAATGGCCACCGAGCGCACGGGCAGGTCGGTGAAGGTTGTGTACACCACTTCGGCTGTTATGATGTTCAGTTTGACAATGCCAAAGCCACAGGCGAGGTAAGCGTACTGGCCCTCAAAAGCGATGGCATATATTTTTTTGTCGCCGATGATATTGGTGTTCTGGGTGATAAACGGGAGGTTCACTACGCTTCCGTCGGCGGCCCGCCAGATGTCGAGGTTGCTGTTGGTGTAGGCGATCAGCAGCGTGTTTGCTGTGGCGTTGAAGCGCACGAAGTTCATGCCCACGTCGCTCAATCCTTCCACCTTGGTCAAGTAGCGCGGCGAACGGTCGGCTTTGTCAATCTCGACCACTGCCCACTCGGTAGCGTAGTACACCTTAGTGCTGCTTTGCGAAACTGAGGAGGCGCGTTGCCAAGGCAGGTGCTGCCGCCAGTGGCCGATAGTGACGGATGGGAAGTCCACGTTTTGCGCGAGGGATTTGCCGAAAAAGGCCAGGAAAAAGAGGGTCAGGACTGCGTGGGTACGAGTGTGCATGGGTAGCGGTTTTGAAACGTAACAGGGTTAATGGCGCGGAGCGGGAGTGCCGGGTTGCCTCTATCTGTATAAGTTGCTGGTATCCAAGTACTCGAAAACGGGGTCGGGCACCAAGTAGCGCACGGACTTGCCGGTTCGCAGGCATTCCCGAATGTAGGTAGCCGAAATGTCCAGCATGGGGGCTTGGCAAATGTACACGCGGGGATGCTCGGCGTAGGCGCTCAGGTCGGCACCGGGGCGCTGGTACACATAAATATCGTGATTAGCCAGCAGGGTTTCGTGGTTTTTCCACAGGTGCAGCGTGGCGAGGTTGTCGCCGCCCATGATGAGGGCGAAGGTGCGCTCGGGGTGTTTTTCCCGGAGGTGGGCGAGGGTGTCCACGGTGTAGGACGGCTTGGGCAGGGCAAACTCAACGTTGGAAGCTTGGAGCCGCGGGTTGTCGCCGATGCCGAGGCGCACGAGGTGCAGGCGGTCGTGGTCGCGGGCCAGTGTTTTTTTGGGTTTCAGGGGGTTTTGCGGGCTGACGACGAGCCACACCCGGTCGAGGTCCGTTTGGGTGGCCATGTAGTTGGCGATGATCAGGTGCCCGATGTGTATGGGGTTGAACGAACCGAAAAACAGGCCGATTTTCATGGTTTGGCGGCTACTTTCTCCTATTTTCGTCCTCGTCGTGTACCCGGTTGAGCAGGGCATCCACGCGGTACATTTCGTCCACGGTGTCGTCGAGGAAAAACTCCATGTGTGGCACGCGGCGCATGTTTTTTCCCACTTTGTTGCCCAAGGACTGGCGCAGGCGCGGGTAATGTTCTTCCAGTTCGAGGATAACCTCCTGCTTGTTTTCGGTGCCGTACACGCTGATGTACACCTTGGCGATCAGCAGGTCGGGCGACATTTTCACCCCGGTGACGGTCACGAGTTTGTCGCGCCCATAAATCAGGCTGCCCTCTTCGGTCAGGATCATGCCGAAAAAGCGCCGCAGCAGCTCGCCTACTTGTTTTTGGCGTATGGTTTCCATGTTTTTTCCTTTCGGTGCGGAAATATCGTTGGCACGCACCGGGCGGCAAAGGTAGGCCAAATGCGTGGCGGGCAAGGCAACATATTATTAGAGCGTGTTTAAATTTCAGTCGCCGGGCTGCAAGCGGCAAATTTTGCCTTGTCTGAAACAAAATTTGCTCGCTTTCGCCTCGGCACTGAAATTTAAACGCGCTCTTATAAAAACGCTCCCCCTACCACTGCTGACCCGGGTAGGCACGCTGCAGGTGCTGCATTTCGGCCAAAATGAATCCGAGGTGCTCGGTGTGGTGCCCGTCTTTGCCGCCGCGTTGCATCCAAGCCTCGTCGGGTATTTGCAGAGTAGCTTCCTCCAGTACAGCCCGTACTTTGGCATCCCATAGTGGTTTTATGGCCAAAAGGTCAACCCCGTAGCCTGCTTCGGCAGCCGACCGGTCGGTCTCGTTGGGCGTGGTAAGTTCACCGGTAAACGGCCAGAGGTCGTCCACGGCGGCTTGCATTTTTTGGCGGCTGAGGTCGGTGCCGTCGCCGAGGCGGATAGTCCACTCGCTGGAATAGCGCAAGTGGTAAGTGATTTCCTTGAATGCTTTTTCGGCGATCGCGGCCAACCGCACATCGCTAATGCCCAACAGGGCTTGGCAATTGTAATAGTTATAGGTGTCGAAAAAAAACTGCCGCACGGTGGTATGTGCCCAGTCTTCATTGGGCTGTTCCACGAGCAAAACGTTCCGGTACTCGTGCGCATCGCGGAAGTAGGCGAGGTCGTCCTCCGTGCGGCCGCGACCTTCCGTTTCGCCTGCATAGGTGAGCAACATGCGTGCCTGGCCCAACAAATCGAGCGCAATATTGGTCATGGCAATATCCTGCTCCAGCACCGGCCCGTGGCCGCACCACTCGCCGAGGCGCTGGGAGAGGATCAGGGCATTGTCGCCGAGGTGTGTCAAATAAAAAAACATACGATTGGAAAATGTTGGAGGGTTTGGGGTGTCTGGTTTGGGGTTAGAAGGTTTCTGGTTAAATGGTTAGAGGGGTGCCCAAACCAGAAACCTTTTAACCCAAGAAATTACATGTGTTTGACTTCGTCGGGCAGGTTGTAGAAGGTTGGGTGGCGGTAAATTTTATCGTTGGCCGGGTCAAAAAAAGCATCAATATCCTCGGTGGAGGCATGAATATGTTTGGACTCAACGGCCCAGATGCTGATGCCTTCGTTGCGGCGGCAATACACGTCGCGGGCGTTTTCCAAGGCCATAGCGGCATCAGCGGCGTGCAGGCTGCCGACATGCTTGTGGCTAAGCCCCTGCTTGGAGCGAATGAAAATTTCCCAAAGTGGCCAATCTTTCATAAAAAAGGTTAAAAGGTTAGAGGGTTTGTGGTTAGAGGGTTTGTGGTTAGAAACCCTCTAAGCACAAACCCTCTAACCTAATTTTTTCCGGCAAATGTAGCGTGTTTTGGCAGGAGGCATTATGGGGGGCGGGCACTTGTTTGGGAAAAATGTACTTTTGCCCGCCTCCCGCCGTTTGGGAGCGCTAAACCGATTGATACATGCAGTTTTTTTTCAAAAACAAACCTTTTGGCGTTCGCGCTTTGGCGGCCTTGCTGGCCCTTGCTTTTTTTTCCACCCCTGCGCTGGCGCAAATGCGCTACGGATTCAAGACCGGCCTGAACTTTGGCAGCATTGACGGCCCCTTGGAAACAACCGCCTCTGGAGCCACCCCCGAAAACTGGAACTCGCTAACCAGTTTCCACATCGGTATTTCAGTGGACTATGTTTTCCCCGGTACGCCTTTCGGCATCCGGGGAGAGGTATTGTACAACAAAAAAGGCTCGAAGTACACCTACGATGGCGAATCGTTCCGCACGTTTCGATTCCCCGACGGTACCTTCACGCGCACCAGCGGCAACTCCCGCTACCTCATCAACGTAACCAACGCCTATGTGGACATCCCCGTCGTGTTTCACGCCCGCTGGAAAGACCTTGAGCTTTCCGCCGGGGCATACGCGGGCTTCCTCGTGCAGTCCATCGGCGAAGGCTCGTTCGCCTACACCGGCGGGCGCACACTGCCTCTTCAACTGGCTGTTTCCGATTTGGAGTTCAACCTTGACTACGACTATGGTTCCGACGAGCCGGGCAAAGGCCAGGGCGACCAGACCGTACTGGCCCAGGTGGGCGGCAAACCACTCGAAATGCCCAAGACACTTGGTGCTTATTTCGACAACAACGAAGACCGCGGAAGCCTGTACAACAGCCTTGACTACGGCTTGGTAGGCGGGCTGAACTACTACATCAACAGCCTGTACGTCGGCTTTCGCCTGCAGTACGGCTTGGCCGATATTTCCAACACAGATGCCGATGTGGCCAAAGCCGCTACCAATAACGGAAGCCCCATTTACCGCTCCGACACGGATCGAAACATGGTGTACCAGGTCTCCGTTGGCTTTTCTTTCGGAGGGCGATAGGCTCGACAAAACCCCGCCAGGTTGGCCGTAGGCATCGGTTTTACTTTGTGTATGCCGTTGAACTGTTTTCTCTAACCACAACCACATTTTTCGATGCTAACCAAACATTGGTCTCGTTTGCTGCTGCCCGCCATTGCTGCGCTCAGCATTTGTTCCGCATGCAACAAAGCGGTGGACGACGTGAAGCTCGCCGAGCACACACCCGAGTATGCTTTCCCGCTGTTCTCCACCGAGATCGGCCTCAATGACCTCATGTTCACCATCCTGAACGACACCCTCGGCGGCGACACCATCGTGGTGAATCCCGACAACACCATGACCCTGTACTACAGTGGCGACGTGGCCGAAAAACCCGCAACGGATATTTTTGAGTTCTTCAAGTTCCCCGATGCGCCCATACCTGTGGCCGACACGCTGTACAAATTCCCCTTCAACGTGCCCGATGCGGTGTACATCCACCGGGCCGACGTGTTGTCGGGCCAACTGAACGTCATCATCAGCAACAAACTGCCGTACACGGTCACGGGCAAATTTTACATCCCTCAAATGACTAAAAACGGACAGGTTTTCTCCTATCCGTTCTCGGTGCCTGCCGGGCAGTTTACTATTTCATCACCCTTCGACTTGTCGGGCTATCTGCTGCTGTCGGACAGCAACACACTCGAATTCCGCTACGATGCCTTCGACCCCAACGGGAACAAAGTCGTGCTGCCGGAATCGTCGCCCGGTATCCCCGGTATGGGCCTGCTGCTCGCCGGATTCACCCTCTCGTATGTGGAAGGCTACTGGGGTTATTCGGAGTACCCGCTCACACTGGACACGATTGACATTGACATCAACCAGACCGACCTCAAGGGCAATGTGCGCGTGAAAAACCCGAAGGTGACTATGACCGTGTCCAACTCCTGGGGCTTCCCCACGCGCGGTGTGGTCAAACACCTCAGTTTTATCGGGGAAGACGGCAAAGACTACAAATTGGAAAGCAGCGTGTTCTTTGGCGACAGCATTGACTTTGCCTATCCCTCCTGGGCCGCCGGCGAGGTGGGGCAAACCAAGTACACCAGCGTCACCCTGGACGAGAACAATTCCAACATCGCGGAAATTTTCAACGCTCAGCCCGTGCAACTGATCTACGAGGTGGCGGGCATATCCAACGCCACCAGAGATACCAGTATCGTGGGCTTCCTGACCGACAAGAGCACCATCGCCCTCCGCATGAGTGTGGAACTACTGCTCGAAGGATCGGTGCAGGACTTCGGCTCAGAGCAAATAATTGACCTGAATTTCGGCGACTACGCCGACCTGGACTCAACCGACATCGAATCCGTAGAATTCAAACTCATCACCGAAAACTCCACCCCCATCGGGGCCTCGCTGCAGCTCTATTTTCAGGATGCCGACGGCAAAGCCATTGACTCGCTTTTCATCGGCCCGCCGCAGCCTATCCTGCAAACGCCGCCCGTGGATGCCAACGGCAATGCAATTGGCTCCAAGCGCACAGAAACCTTCGTGCCGATGGACTTAGAGCGCTTTAAGCGCGTCCGCCAGTCCGAAACCATCCTCATGCGTTCGTTTTTCACCACGGCCAACGGCGGCCTGACACCTGTCAAACTGCTCGCCACGCAAAGAGTAGCGGTGAAAATGGGGCTGAAGGTGAAACTGCGGTTGGGAGGTGGGTAGCCCTCACAAAAAAAGTGTCACAGCACCTCACGGAGTTTAAAAATCAAACCATTGTCCGACAATGAAACCACACCATATTCTGCCCCTTTTCCTTGCTTTTTTTTTCGTTCAAACTGCCCGCGCGCAGCAGGAACTCCTGCTGCACCAGCAAAACGACCTGTGGCACGCCAGCGCCCTGAACCCGGCTTTTTTCCCGGCTGAAAAACGTTTTGTCATCGGCGGCCCTTCGTTCGGGCTGGATGCCGCGCACTCGGGCGACATCACCTACGACGACCTGCTGCGCGAACAGGGCGGCCGTACCGTGCTCGACGTGGGCAACGCCATAAACAAACTGCAAACCAACAACGAAGTGTACTTCGACCAGCGCTTCGAGACGGCTTCCGTGGGTGTGCGCATGGGCAGCATATTCGTGCAGGCTGGCCATGCTGTGCGGGTGAACACGTCCGTCAACTACCCAAAAGCACTGGCCGAACTGTTCTGGTACGGCAATGGCCCCTACGTCGGCCAAACGCTGGAGATTGGTTTGGCAGCCAGTACCGCCAGTTGGAACGAGTTGTTCCTCGGCATCGGCAAGCGCTTTGGCGACCGGCTCAGCATCGGTGCCCGCGCCAAGTTCCTATCCGGAATCGGCGTTTTGCAAACCGACGACAACCGCCGTCAGGTGCGCGTCACCACCAGCAACGACTACCAGCTGTCGCTGAGCACCGACTACGCTTTTTACTCGTCCAGCATCGTGTCGTCGGTGGATACTGCGGGCTTCGGCTTCGACCTGTCCCTCAACCAGATCAAAAACGACTTCGCCGCCAACCGGGGCTGGGCTTTCGACCTCGGCCTGCAATTACGTGCCAGCGAGCGCCTTACCATCAGTGCCAGTGTGCTCGACCTCGGTGCCAGTATCGCCTGGAAAAAAAACGCAGCGTACTTCCACAGTAAGGGCGCGTTCGAGTACAGCGGCATCGGCATCCCCGGCACCGACATCCTAAACGGCACCACTGATAGTCTCGACTTCGACGCGGCGTTGGACAGCCTGAACGACGTGCTGAATTTCCAAAAAACGGCTACGGAATTTACCACCACGCTCCCCGTGCGGGTGTACGTGGGCGGTTCGTTCAAACTCACCGAACGCTGGACGCTCGGTGCCGTACTGCACCACCACAACAGCGAACGCCGCAAAACGACCTCCGTGGGCGCGAGCGTCCATTGGTCGCCGTTGAAATGGCTCACCGTGGGCGGAATGTACAGCGTGAACGACCAGTCGGCCACCAACATCGGCCTCAGCATCGTGGCAAAGCCGGGGCCGGTGCAGCTGTTCATTTTGTCAGACAACGCCCTGAACGCCGTCACACCTTATGGGTCGGCAGCAGTCAACTTCCGCTTCGGCGGAGGACTTGTTTTTTAATCAATCGAAAAAATGCTGACCAAACACATCCGAAAAGTTGCCGTCCTCGGCTCCGGCCTCATGGGCACGGGCATAGCGGCCCACCTCGCTGGCTGCGGCCTTGAGGTACTGATGCTCGATATCCTGCCGTCTGATTTGTCAGAAAGCGAAGCCAAAAAGCCCGCAGCCCGCAACCGGATCGGGCAGGCCGCCCTGCAAACCGCCCTCAAGGCCAAGCCGGCACCGTTTTATGACCAGAAGTTTGCCTCCCGCATCACGGTGGGCAACTACGAGGATGATTTTCCGAAAATCAAGTCCTGCGACTGGATCATTGAGGTCGTGGTGGAGCGCATAGACATCAAAAAACAGGTGTTTGAAAACGTGGAAAAACACCGCGCCCCCGGCAGCCTCGTCACCTCCAATACCTCCGGCATCCCGATCCACCTGATGACCGAGGGCCGCAGCGACGATTTCAAAAAGCACTTCCTCGGCACGCACTTTTTCAACCCCGCCCGCTACATGCGGCTGTTGGAAATCATTCCTACACCCGACACCGACCCCGCCGTGACGGCTTTTTTCCTGCACTACGGCGACGTGTTTTTGGGCAAACAAACCGTGCTTTGCAAAGACACGCCGGCGTTCATCGCCAACCGCGTCGGCGTGTACGCCATGGCCAAGATTTTTCAACTGACCCACGAGATCGGCCTCGACATCGCCACGGTGGACGCGCTCACCGGTCCGGCCATCGGTCGCCCCAAGACCGGCACCTTCCGCCTCGGCGACTTAGTGGGCATGGACACCGCCGTACACGTCATCAACGGTATGCGCCAAAACTGCCCGCACGATGAGCAGATCGGTGCCTTCGAGGTGCCCAGGTTTTTGCAGTTCCTGATCGAGAACAAGTTTTTCGGCAACAAATCGGGCAAGGGTTTTTACCAAAAAACCGACCGGAAAGACGAAAAGGGCCGCCCCGTGGTGCTTGCCCTAAACCTCGACACACTGGAGTACGCGCCCGCGCAAAAAGCCAAACTGCCCATCCTCGACACGCTCAAGCAGATTGACGAATTGCCTCGCCGCATGAAGGCGATTTTCAAGGGCACGGACAAAGGGGCCGAACTGCTGCAGCGCTCCTTCCTCGGCCTTTTTGCCTACGCCTCCAACCGCGTGCCGGAGATCAGCGACACGCTTTACGCCATTGACGATGCTCTGCGCGCCGGTTTTGCCTGGGAAAAAGGCCCGTTCGAGTATTGGGACCTCGTGGGCGTGGCCGATGCCGCGCAGGCCGCCGAAGCCCGGGGCGAAAAAATAGCGCCCTGGGTGTCGGACATGCTGGCTGCCGGGCACACGAGTTTTTACAAGTCCGAAAACGGCAAGCGCCTGTGCTACAACCCGGCCACAAAAACCCACGAACCCCTTCCCGGCGGCGAGGCGTTCATCGTGTTGGATGCCTACCGCGACAAAAAGCCGGTGTTCCAAAATGCCGAGGCTACCCTGCACGACATCGGTGACGGCGTGCTGTGTTTTGAGTTTCACTCCAAAATGAATACGATCGGCGAGGGCATCCTGCGCGGCCTGAACGAGAGCGTGCGCATTGCTGAGGAGGAAGGTTGGCGTGGATTGGTCATCGGCAATAACGCCCAGAATTTTACCGTGGGTGCCAACCTGATGATGATCGCCATGATGGCCTACCAGCAGGAATGGGATGAACTGAACATGGCCGTCAGCATTTTTCAAAAAACCTCCATGCGCCTGCGCTACTCGTCGGTGCCGGTGGTGATGGCTACGCAGGGCTACGTGTTCGGCGGCGGCTGCGAGTTTTCCATGCACTGTGATGCCGTCATGGCTGCTGCCGAAAGTTACATCGGCTTGGTGGAAGTAGGCGTGGGACTCATTCCAGGCGGTGCAGGCACCAAGGAGTTTGCCGTGCGCGCCTCCGATGCATACGCCCGCGAGGGCGACGTGCAAATACCGACGCTGATCGAAAAATTCAAAACCATCGCCACGGCACAAGTGGCCACGTCAGCCTACGAGGCGTTCAACTACGGCTATCTGCTGCCGCAAAAAGACACGGTGGTACACAACACCGCCCGCAACATCGCCGAGGCCAAGGCCAAGGTGCTGGAACTGGCTGCCGACTATGTGCAACCGATTCCGCGCAAGGATGTTTTGGTGCTGGGCCGCACGGGTTTGGGGGCGTTGTACATTGCCGCCCATTCGCTCCAACTGGGCAACTACGCCAGCGAGCACGACATCAAGATCGCAAAAAAAATTGCCTGGGTGCTCTGTGGCGGCGACCTCACCAGCCCGCAGCAGGTGTCGGAGCAGTACCTGGTTGATCTGGAACGCGAGGCGTTTTTGAGCCTGTGCGGGGAGCAAAAGACGCTGGAGCGGATTCAGTACATGCTGGAAAACGGGAAGCCGCTGCGGAATTGAACGCAAAAGGAACCATGCTCCTTGAATTGGCTGTTTGTCGCCGAACACAAGTACTTTTGTAAAAATTTTAGAGCCATGACTATCAAGCAACAATTAGTCCTCGAATTGGAGAATTCCAGCCCGGAAGTGGTGGCCCAGGTTTTCGAGTTTGTGCAGTTTTTGAAAAAATGCAAGCAGAAAAAAACTCAAAAAAAGGTTAAAAAAGAACACTTTCTGGCTGATTTAGCGGGTAGCATATCACCAAAAGATGGCGAAGAACTCGCTGCAATTGTCAATCGGGAATTTCAAACTATTGAGGGAGATTGGTAGCACTTGACACCAATGTAGTCGTGGACTATCTTCGAAAGAAAGAAGACATCGTCCAGCGGGTTGAGCAGATCGAAAGGATTTACTTGCCCGTGGTAGTTTGTGGGGAACTCATTTTTGGGGCAAGTATTTCAGGCAATCCGACCAGAAACCTCGAAAAGGCAGAAGAATTCATGCGGCGCTGTACGGTACTGAATCAGAATATGGCCGTTGCGGAGGCTTATGCCCAAATCCGAAAACACCTGAAAGAGAAAGGCACCCCGATTCCCGAGAATGACCTTTGGATTGCTGCTACGGTCTTATCTCATGGTCTGAAATTGATAACCCAAGACCAGCATTTCAGAAATGTTGACTTGATAGACTTAGAGATTTGGTGAGATGGATAAAGAGGGTATCAAAAATATGATTGCTAATGGGGACACTAAAGAGGCCCTTGTGGAAATGGATGAGGCGACTAACGGGACGCTTCTTCATAATGAGGTTGCTTTGCTTTTAGGGCAATACCGTGATCTTTTGAAAAAAAGAATTAGAAACCTAAACACGCCCGATGAAGACTCAAGAGAAATTTCTCGCATTAATGATCGAATTTTTACCCTGCTAGATCTGGTTGACAATTCACCTAACTTTTGCCCAGATGAGCAGATTCAATTTTCAATAAACCTAATCTGAGAAACATCGGAAGATGACGAAGAAGTCCTTGCTAAACTTATGGAAGCAAGGCTGTTTCAATCTGGAGAAAAAAAGCACATACACGGAATTCGAGTTGGTTTTGATTTGGAAATCTTAATCAACCTTGAAATTCAAAAGTTGCAAAAGGAATCGTTATCGCCTTTTGAACGGATCAAACTCGCTTTTTTTAAAAATGTGCTTAATGAATTTGCGCCTGTAAAAGCACATTACCAAACGGCTATAATTATTTTGGCCAATACCGATTAGCTTCGGTTTGACAGCAGAGAGAAAGTCGTCATCTTTAGAAACCTACTCACCGTCTTTTCGGGGAGGTATTTTAGTATTCTTGAAACAATGGATTGGAAAAAACCTGAATGAAGAATTCGAATTGTGGGAGGAGTATTATCGAAGAATTATTCGACACGATACAAGGACTGATTTTGTTGGTTGGGGCAACATTCCAAATGAGTTAACCAAAATTGATGTCTTCACAAGAGAACACGATTTAGTATTTTCAATTCACCTTAACGAAGAAGAGATCACTCATTTGTGTAAATTGGCTAAATCAGAAGGGCTTGGAGATTCTTTGACTAATGAACAATTCTTACGAACATTCCTATGCGGCCCTTGGAGCGATTACGATACTGTTTACCTTTCTGATGAAACTAAAGTAAAAAAAGCCCTGCCCCACCTAATTTGGGAACTGTCAATTAATTACCCGGATATGAGTCCAAATGAACTTGAAAAAAGATTTAGCATATCTAATTTTAGGATTGGCTTGGGGTAAAAGCACTTCATGGCCATCAGAAAACCACCAATTAAACAATCTGACAATCAAAAATTTATCGTCATGCAAGACGCCTATATCATCACCGGATACCGCACCGCCGTCGGCAAGGCCGGCAAAGGTGGTTTCAAAAGCACCCGCCCCGACGACCTCGCCATCGAGGTCATCCAGCATATCCTGAAAAACACGCCCGGCCTCGAACCCGGTATGGTGGACGACGTGCTCGTCGGCTGCGCCAACCCCGAGGGCGAACAGGGCCTGCAGATCGGGCGGCTCATCGCCGTGCGGGCGCTGGGCAAGGACGTGCCGGGCATGACCGTCAACCGCTACTGCGCCTCGGGTCTCGAAACCATCAGCATCGCTACGGCCAAAATCCGCGCGGGCATGGGCCACTGCTACATCGCCGGCGGCGCCGAAAGCATGAGCCTGATCCCCATGACCGGGTACAAACTGGCGCCCAACTACAACATAGCCGCCAATACGCCTGACTACCTCGTGGGCATGGGCCTCACCGCCGAGGCAGTGGCCAAAACCTACGGCATCAGCCGCGAAGCCGCCGATGCATTTTCCGTGCGCTCGCACGCCAACGCAGCGGCGGCCATTGACGGCGGCAAGTTCCGCGACGAGATCGTACCCGTGAAAGTGCCGGAGGTGTGGGTGGAAAACGACAAGCGTCAGTCCCGCGAGTACGTCGTGGACACCGACGAGGGCGTGCGCCGCGACACCACGCTGGAGGGCCTCTCCAAACTGCGCCCGGCCTTTGCCAACGGCGGCAGCGTGACGGCGGGCAACGCTTCGCAAACCTCCGACGGGGCATCGTTCGTGCTGGTCATGTCCGAAGAGATGATGAAAAACCTCGGCCTGCAGCCGGTGGCCCGGCTCGCCGCCTGCGCCGTGGCCGGCGTGGATCCGCTGCACATGGGCATCGGCCCCGTGCAGGCCATCCCGAAAGCGCTCAAACAGGCGGGCATGAGCCTCGGCCAGATCGAGCAGATCGAGCTCAACGAAGCGTTTGCCGCTCAGGCATTGGCCGTTATCCAGGAGGCTGGCCTCAACCCCGATATCGTGAACGTGAACGGCGGGGCCATTGCCCTCGGCCACCCCTTGGGCTGCACAGGTGCCAAACTATCGGTTCAACTGCTCAACGAAATGCGCCGCCGCAACCAGCGGTACGGCATCGTCACGGCCTGCGTGGGCGGCGGGCAGGGTATTGCGGGGATTTTTGAGCGGTTGAATTGAGGGCAGGAGTACGTTTCGCCGGTAGTGGTATTTTATAGTTGTTGTTTACAATGGTTCGTGAAGAAATTTGTATGAAATAAAAAAGGGTAAAGCGATAGGTTTGTGTTGCAAAACCAACCAACGCTTTACCCATGAGCATCGAGACA
>JBEBHD010000116.1:0-15737 GCA_040080915.1 Saprospiraceae bacterium | reverse complement strand
GGGTTCTCCATCTGTTGGCCGGGAGGGGCGGGGTCGTCGCCCTGTCCTTTGTCCGGCTCGCCGGGGGCGGGTTCGCTTCCGCCGCCACCCCATTCGATTTCGATGGGCGGTGTTTGAAGATTTGGCTTTGTAACCGAAACCTGCATGAAAAAAAGAAAAGCCAGCAGAGCAGCGTGAAAAACGACGCTAATGAGAGCGGCTTTTGTGCGGTCTTCTTCTTTTTGTCTTTGAGCGATAACTTTCATACGAAAATGCTATTTGCTGTTGGCCAAAACAGATGCCGTGCGTTCAAAAGTGCATAAAAGCGGGCGGTGCCACTGTACTTACCGCGGCGGTTCGGCCTGCTCCTCGGTAGCCAGAATGGTTTTGACTTTAAGTCGGTTGGCAATGTCAAGGATGAACACCACATAGTCCAGCGGAACGGTTTTTTCCGCCACAACGGTGATCGTGGTCTTTTCCGGCGTTTCGCCTACAGCCCGAATTTTGGCCTTCAGCGATGCTTCGAGGCTTTCTTTCCGGGTGCGCGTACCGTCCACATAATAGTCGCCTTTGACATTGACAGACACAGCGAGGTCGGGCGAGGCCATGGTTTTGGAGCTGCTGGACGGCAGTTGTAGGTTCAGGGCGTTGGGCGTTACGAACTTGGAGGTAAGCATGAAAAACATCAACAACAGGAAGATAATGTCAATCATGGCGGCGAGGCTAAACTCAGGCTCGACACGGACTCTGCGTTTTAAACCCATATGTTAAAATCGTGCTTGGAAGGTGATGGTTGAACGTGTTGGAGGGCTTCAAACGGAAATACTCAGCGCGAAGGCTCTTGCAGCAGGTCCATGAACTGTAGGGCGGTGTATTCCATTTTGTACACCACCTTGTCCAATTTGGAAACGAGCAGATTGTAGCCAGCCATACCGACGATGGATACCGACAGGCCTAGTGCCGTACTGGTCAAGGCTTGGTAGATACCACCGGAGAGCACCTGTGGGGTCACGTTGGTGGCCGTGGACATGTCTTCAAAAGACAGGATAAGGCCGAGCACTGTGCCCAAAAGGCCGAACATTGGACCAAGGCCGGAAATCGAAGCCAGGGTGGACAGGTTGCGTTCCAACTTGAGCAGCTCGAGGTTGCCCACGTTTTCGATGGCTTTATTGATATCTTCCAACGGTTTGCCGATCCGTTCGAGACCTTTTTCCACCATACGGGCCATGGGGGCATCCACGCTTTGGCACAGGGCTTTGGCTGCCTGCAGGTTGCCGCTCTCCACGCTGGCCCGGATGCTGTTCATAAAATTTTGGTCCACACGCCCGGCACGCTCCAGCGTGAAATAGCGCTCAATGATGATGTAGAGGGCAGAAATGGAGAGAAAAACCAAGATGAAAAACATGATCATGCTGGAGGTGGAATTACCGAGAAAGGTATCCAGCAGGCTTTTGTGTTCTACGGTTTCGGTCGGGGCATCGGGCAGGATTTGCAGGAACCAGAATGAAGCCAACAAGGATTGGAACGTCATAGGACTAACTTCGTGGTTGGTTAATGAATTGATTGTTTGTTTTTTGCGCACTTGCGAACGCCAAAAGTATGGTGTTTTGTATTAGCCAAACGGAATAGGCCTAATTTTTTACAGCCGGGGGGAGCATTTGTCGTTCAGTAGTCAGCCAAGGCAATCCTGACTGTCTACTCAGGTTGCGGCGAAAAAAACAAGAGCCGCCTCCCTGTGCGGGAAGTGGCTCCAAGTATCATTGACGGGAAATGGAACTCGGGATTAAATGGACGGGAGGGCATCAATGCCGGGAAACAGAATCCCAGACGTAAAGCATCCGGGGGATCGTTCGCACCAACAGCATTGCAAGGAGGGTAACGTACAAAATAAGCATGCTGAAAACGGTTTAGATTACGAGTGAACGAACAGACAATTTTTTCGGATTAATATTTCGTTCGAGTCCCAAAGGTGAAAACAATTATCAGACTGAAAAAATTTTTTCGGATGTTTTTTAGAGTGTGTTTTCAAATTAATCCGTCGGGCGCGGCACTAGTGTTGTGACAAGCGGATGGCACCGAAACCTTTGGACTGGGTTGCAGGCACTCTTCGTTCGCAAAAGCCACCAAGAAAAAGTCGAGAACTACCTACATTTAGCCCATCGAAAACGAAACCAACGTACCCGTGGCCACTGAACATTCCGCTGCCGCCCCTTTGCCCAAAAAAAACGACCCGCGCGTCATCACCGGCTGGTCGCTCTTCGACTGGGCCAACAGCGCCTACGCCCTGGTCATCACGGTGGCCATCTTCCCGCCTTATTTCCTCGGCATTGCTCCTGATACGGTCAATGTACTTGGGGCATCCATCCGCGATGAAACGCTCGTCGCCTGGTGCATCTCGCTGGCTTATCTCATCGTGGCCGCCATCTCGCCTATCCTGTCCGGTATTGCCGACTACGGGGGCAAAAAAAAGCAGTTCATGCGTTTTTTTACTACCCTCGGCTCGCTGGCCTGCATCAGCCTGTTTTTCTTCGACAGTCCTGAAACCCTCTGGGTTGGCGCGGTCGGCTTCGTGCTGGCCACGGTGGGTTTTGCCGGGGGCATCGTTTTTTACAACGCCTACCTGCCCGATATCGCTACCGAGGATCGCTACGACGCGGTGAGCGCCAAGGGTTTCATCTACGGGTTTGCGGGCAGCGTCATCCTGCTCGTGCTCAACCTGGCTATGGTGCTTCAGCACGACCGGCTCGGATTTGACTCCGAAACGTCTGCTATTCGTTGGGCATTCGTCACCGTGGGCTTGTGGTGGTTGGGTTTCGCCCAAATCGCGTTTCGCCGCCTCCCGCCCGACGTACCCCGTCCCATGCCAGCCGGCTTGCTGCGCAAAGGCTACGAAGAACTGGCCAAGGCCTTTGCCGTGCTGAGCAAAAGCCGGAACACTTCCCTGTTCCTGATCACCTTTTTTTGCTATAACGCTGGTGTGCAAGCCATTCTGTTTCTGGCCTCCAGTTTTGCCGACAAGGAGATGCACATGGAAAAATCCAAATTGATCATACTGGTACTAGTGCTGCAAGTCGTTGCCATCGGCGGTGCGTACCTGTCGTCGAAACTATCCGAATGGAAGGGCAACAAAACCTCACTTTTCACCATGCTGGTTGTGTGGGCGCTGATCTGCCTGTTGGGCTATTCCGTTCAGACCGAAACGGAGGTGTTCGTACTGGGCGGTGCCATTGGCTTGGTCATGGGCGGTATTCAGGCCCTGTCGCGCAGTACATACGCCAAGTTTTTGCCGGAAAACACCCAGGAAACCACCACGTTCTTCAGTTTTTATGACGTGATGGACAAAGTTTCCACGGTGTTCGGCACCCTGGTGTTTGGCCTGGTGGCCCAGTTGTACGACGGCATGCGCAGCAGCGTGTTGGCCTTGTCCGTGCTGTTTTTGGTCAGCCTGGCCGTTCTGGCTGCGGTGCGTGTGCGGCGTATGGAGGCGTAAACACCTAACCATGCCCAACCACCCCCGCATCCTCGGCATCCGCCACCACGGCCCCGGCTCGGCACGCAGCCTGCTCGCCGAATTGGAGCGCGAGCCGCCCGACCTGATCCTGATCGAAGGGCCGCCCGACGCGGACGGGCTGCTGCCCTTGGTGGCCGATGCGCAGATGCGCCCCCCCGTGGCACTGCTGGTTTACAACCCGAAAAACCTGCACCAAGCCTCGTTTTTCCCGTTTGCCGAGTTTTCCCCGGAATGGCAGGCCGCATTGTTCGGGCTGCAGCGCGGTATTCCCGTGCGGTTCATGGATTTGCCCATGAGCCAGGTGTTTGGCCTGCGGCCCGACGAAGATGCGCCTGTGCAACTAACACTGGAGGTGTTCCGTGCCACCGACCCGGCCGCCGCCGACCCCTTCGCCGAAATAGCCCGCCTTGCCGGCTACTCCGACCCGGAGCGTTGGTGGGAGGCGGCATTTGAGCGGTACACCGGGAATCTTGATTCCGTTTTCGATGTGGTACTCGACCTGATGCAGGCCTTGCGTGAATCAAAGGCAGGTGCGGGTTTTTCCGAATCGCGGGAAACACTCCTGCGCGAGGCGCACATGCGCCAAACCATCCGTTCGGCGGAAAAAGAGGGTTTTCAAAAAATAGCGGTCGTGTGCGGGGCCTGGCACGCACCAGTGCTGGCCGACGGTGCCAAGGCTTCCAGCGACGCAGCCTTGCTCAAGGGATTGAAAAAAGTTAAGACCGAGGCCACCTGGATACCTTGGTCGTTCGACCGGTTGGCCAGCCAAAGTGGCTACGGTGCGGGCGTTTTGGCCCCCGCATGGTACCGCGAGCTCTGGGCGGGCGGGCCGGAACTGACGCGCTGGTTTGCCAAAGCCGCTGTACTGCTCCGCGAGCACGACCACATGCCTTCATCGGCGCACGTCATCGAGGCTGTTCGCCTGGCCGATGCCCTGGCTGCCTTGCGCAACACGGCCCTGCCCGGTATCGAAGAATTGCGTGAGGCTGCCGTGACCGTGCTTTGCGAAGGGGCCGAAGCGGTTTTTCAGGTTGTCGAGCACAAACTAATCGTGGGTGATGTGCTGGGCGCGGTGCCCGATACGGTGCCCGTGGTGCCGCTGCGGGCCGACTTCGAGGCGCAGGTGCGCAGTGCCCGGCTGAAACTGAGCACGGAAACTCAAGCCTTGACGCTTGACCTGCGCCAGGAGGCACACCTGCGGAAAAGCCGCCTGCTGCACCGCCTCGACCTGCTGCGTATTCCTTGGGGAAAAATCGAGGTCACGACCGGACGAAAAGAGGGCGGTTTCCATGAAAACTGGGCGATGAAATGGCTGCCCGACTACGAGATACGGCTCGTCGAGGCCGGTTCCTGGGGCAATACCGTGGAAACCGCCACCGCCCGGCTGGCGCAACGCCGCATCCGCGACACCGATCACCTGCCCGATCTCGTAGGCCTGTTGGATGCTCTGCTCAAGGCTGACGTGCCCGCCGCGCTGCCGCCATTGTTGGAAAAACTGCGCACCGCGAGCGCCCTCGCACAAGATGCCCTTGCCTTGGCCGATACCATGTTGCCCTTGGTGGAAGTGTTGCGCTACGGCCATGCCCGGCGCATGGACCTGTCGGCAATCGAACAACTGCTGGAACAGATCGCGCCGAGGGTTTGCATTGCGTTGCCGGGCGCGTGTACGGGTATCAACGAGGAGGTAACCGCCGAGGTGCTGAAACGCGTGCTCGTCGCCAACCGTGCGATGCACCTGTGGCAGCCCAACGCCTTTTCCGCCCTGTGGCAAACGGCATTGGTACACATTGCCCAGCAGGGCGTTCCGCTGCTGGCAGGG
This sequence comes from Saprospiraceae bacterium, assembly GCA_040080915.1. GTDB lineage: Bacteria > Bacteroidota > Bacteroidia > Chitinophagales > Saprospiraceae > M3007. The sequence goes on along the minus strand of JBEBHD010000116.1, from coordinate 10,428 downwards.
CTTTGTGAGCGGCTTTTGTTTGAACAAAACGTTCGCTCGGCGAGTGAAACAGCGACGGCCATGCACTACCGGCTTTCGCACGCCCAGCCCTCCATGGCGGCGGCCTACTGGTTAGAGGGATTCCTGCACGGCAGCGGGCTGCTGCTACTCCACCAACCACCCCTTTGGCAAATCCTGAACGACTGGGTGCGCGGCATTGCCGAACCGGATTTCCCCGAACTGCTGCCCCTGTTGCGCCGCACGTTTAGCCGGTTTACCGGGCCGGAGCGCGAAAAAATGCTGGACTTGGCCCGCAGCGGCGGGCAGACTACAGAAAAACAACCTGCGGCGTGGGACGCGGAGCGGGCAGAATTGGTGCGCCCACTGTTGGCTACGTTGTTGGGCCGGTAGCCGCTGTCAGGGTTTGGTGGAAAAAATCACGATCGGTACGCGGATGTCCACGTTCGGATCGTACAGCTCGTCGCCCAACGAAAAGACCTCGTGATCCATCGGCGCTTTGAAAACGTAGATGGACTGGAGCGAGGGCAGCACGATCCAGCAGGATTTGACCCCGAAGGAAAAGTAGTCGGTGGTTTTGTCAACCAAGGTCTGCACCGCCTGCGAGGGCGAGAGGATTTCGATGGTCACCAAGGGCGGGTCTTTGCGCTTGATCTCGTCGTGAAAAAAATCAACCGGTTCGAGCGGGCAGATACAGATGTCGGGGATGGATTTTTCGCTGGGGGTGTCAAGGGTGAGCTCGGTGAAAAACTCAAATCTGTTGGAGTAATGCGCTCCCAAAAAAAAACGCAATACGCGTCTGGAGGCGGGCGTGGATTTTGCTCGGTATAGGTTTTACGCGTTCTATTTCATAATCGGAAAGGACTGGCAGGGCATACTACTGGACATTTTTCGCGGAGGTAGACTTTCCAAGTTTTTAAAACTTGGAAAGTCTGGTCGTTCGAAAAAAATGTCCAGTAGTATGCTGGCAGGGTTGCTACATCCATAGGTTTAAAATTTTGAACAAAAATAGACTCTTTTCACCGGAATGCAAACCGATAAAAACGACTGTCCCCAAGACCAGTTCAGAAGACCGGTCTTGGGGACGATTGTTGTGGCACGCACGGCTTGATATTTTCAAATTCACCGCAGAGACGCAGAGGCGCGGAGTTTTTTTTTACCGCACCACCAATTTTTGTACGCCGCTGCCTTCGGCGCTATCCACCGAAATGACGTACATGCCTTTCGGCAAACCGGCCACGTTCAGGATCAGCATGCTTTCGCCCGCTGCGAAGTGCAGCGATTGTACCGCACGGCCTGCCGCGTCAAAAACGCGGACGCGGGCATCCGAGCGCAGGTTTTCGCCGAAGGCGAGGCGCACGGTCTCGGTGGCCGGGTTGGGAGTCAGCACGAAGTCGAGTGCTTGCGCCTCATCGGTGCCGAGCGGGAGCGGCTGCACAGTGAAGCAATCGTAGATGAGGCCGCCTTCGCCGTCGGTGACGGAGAAGCAGAACTTGTCGGGCAGGGCGTTGGTGCCGTAGTGGAAATACCGCAGGTCGCCGTTGTTGATCTGGGTCTGGGTAAACTGGGTGCCCACCTGCATTTCGCCCGTCCAGTTCAGTTGTAGCTGACCGTGCAGAGGTTTGCTCATGAGGGTGTACAGCAGCTGGTCGTCCGTATTGTTCGAGTCCGTAGTTTTGAGCAGGGTAGTGGCTACTGCGGCATTCGTACCCGGCTGGAGCACCAGCGTATTGTTGTTGATCAAAATGGGCGGGTTGAGGGAACTGCTGGAGCAAAACTCCAACTCCACAGCCGTAAGCGTGCCTCCGGAGCTGACGAAGTTGTCCTTTGCCCGCAGTGTCCACTGGCCGGTTGCGCTTTGGTTGATGAACGCATTCAGGGGTTGCACCGGTTTGACGATTTTTCCGTTCTTGGGCGGCGGGCAGGCGAAGGTGTCCGGGCTGGTGTCGTCGAATCCGAAAGAGAATGTGCCATTGTAGCCGCCGCATTTTTGGAAATGCAGCTGTATGTCTGTCCCGCTCGGGCTGATGAGCCGGAGCTCCAGGTCGCGGAAAAACGTGTGGCTGCCCTCCACTTTTTTCACGTTCACGTCGCTGATGATCGCACTGGCGGGCACGTTGATTTTCGAGTCAACCATCGAAATGGAGGTCGGGATGTTTTTGGGCAGGTCGGTAGCGGCGAAAGTAGCGCAAATGTCCACCAGGGTCGAAAACACAAACGGCCCTAACCACACGCTTGTGCCACATTCGTTTTGGGAACGGAACCGCCAGTAGTACACCGTGCCTTTTTCCAAAAGCAGGGGCACTTGGAAACTGTCCACAGAGATTCCGCTCAGCTCGGCAATGATGGCACCTGCGCCAAAAGTCGGGCTGGAAGCCAGCTGTACCTCGTAGGTGTTTGCATTAGGCGTGGCGTTCCAGCGCAGGGCCGGGGCGCGGTTTTGGCCGACGGCTCCGTTGGCAGGTGATTTGAGGGAAAGCCCGGAAATATCATTATTGAAGATCGAGATTACCTTAACAAAGGTTTTAGTGACGGCACCCGAGGTGGCGTTGACCGTCAGGTTGAACGTGCTCTCCGGTTGGTTGGCGGGCATGTTCAGGGTCATCGTCACGTCGGTGCCGAGCGGTGCCGGATTGGGGGCGAAGGTGGCCGTAACACCCGAGGGTAAGCCGCTTGCACTCAGGTCGAGCGAACCGGTGAACCCGGAAATAGCCGTGGAACTGAACACACTGCTGTGTTGTGCTGGCAGGCAGATCGTGTCGGCCACGTTGGTGGCGCACAGGCTAAACGACGGTTGCGCTGGCGCTTCCACCCGGAAGCTGCTGTTGGACATGTCGAAGAAAACATTGTCCTCCGATTCCACCATGATGCGGGCTGCGTTCGTGGTATTGTTGGGCACCCGTATGCAAGCGCGGCCGTTGTTGGGTATCCCGGTAGCCAAGGTGATCGGAAACGAAAAACCACCGTCAAGGCTCATTTTGATGTTAACCAAATTGCTGTTGACGGGTGCTCTGTCCGTGTTGGCCACATCCCACTCCACCACGCGGTCTTCGCCCTGTGTCCACGTTATGCCGTTGGCATTTGGATAAATGACGGCAAACGGACCGGCTTGCGTGGTCACGGTCAGTTTAATTTCTTCCCAGTCCTGTCCGGCATTGCCGTCGCGCACCGTGACCCGGAACGTCAACCCGCGGGCGTACTGTGGCACAACTTCAGCGTCATCCAGCTGATTGGAGGCCACTGTTTGCAGGCGCGGGAAATAGCGCGTGGGCTGGCTCGTGGGCAAAAAGGAGCGGAACATGGGGGCTGTGCCCGTGGGCATGCCCAGTTGCGTGGTCGGCCCGAGGTCATATTGTTCCCAGCAGTAGGTCAGGCCATTGCCGTCGGGGTCGCTGCCCGAAGCGGTGAGCCGAAAGGGGGTGCCGACGGGTATCGAAACATTTTTCGGGCTGACGATGGCCACCGTCGGCTCGTTGTTGGTGGTCGGCACCACGCTGCCGCAGGTGTTGCCCTCGTCTTGCCAAACGTACTGTTTTGCTTGCAGGATGGAGGCGATGTGGTAGTACGAGTCGCCGTCGCTCTGGATGTTGTTGCCGTTGGGGCAAGAGCCAGCGTACGACATGAGGGTGCTGCCGCTGCCCGGCTCGTAGGCCGTGCCCGGGGCCACTTGCACCTCATTCCCGGGGCAATTGGACCACGAGTGGCTGATATCGGCCTGGTGGCCGAACTCGTGCGCGGCCACGCGGTAGAAATATTCCGTGTTGGTGTTTGAGGCTGAGGAGGCACCCCGGGCCTTGTTGGACGGGTTGCAAATGCGCCCGCTGACCACGCCGACCTGATTACCGGTGATGTAGCGGGAAAAAACGTGTCCCACGTCGTAGGACGTGCTTCCGATGATAGGGTTGATGGCCGAGGGGTTCTGGCTCATCCAGTCGCCCACCGTGTTGCCGGAGTACGGGTCGGTGGCTGGATCGAGGAAAATGATCAGGTCGTTGTTTGCGATCAGGATGAGGCGCACGCCGTAGTCGCGCTCCTGAATGGCCACGATGTAGTTGAGGGCGGTATTGATGGCTGACAAGATGACGGTTTTGTTGAAGCCATAAAACTCGGAGTACTCGCCTCTGGCCGCTATGGCAATGCGGTAGGTTTTCAAATCAACCAATGCGCCACCGCGTTCGCTGGCGGCAGGGCCGTTTTCCAGCAGTTTTTCCATAGCTTCTGCATCAAGGGCCTGCTCTTCGACTCCGCAGCGGGCGTTTCCGTAGGCCAGTGCCTCGTCCATGGGCAGGTCGGAAAGTCGGTAGGTGATGTAGTCGGTGTTTTGTCCGTCCACATAGGTGCGTACGGACTGCGAATGGCCGTCGGCATCGAACACAAAAGCGTGAAAACCAAGGTGCCCAACACCCAATCGAACAATAGTGCCAGAGCCGTCAGCTGCTACGCCTGCATAGGTTCGGATCTCCGGGTACTTGGCAGTGAGTTCGGGCTCCATGATGGGTGATTCCCAAATCTGGAAACTGCGCATGGCCCCATCGGCTGTGGGCAACTCCAGCAGCAGGGGCTGTTGACGGGCTGCTGCGGTGAATTCCATGGGAGCCTGGCGCAGGGCCGAGGTCATGGCGGGGTAGTCCAACCGAAACGTGTGGTACCGAACGGGGCGCAGGGAGCGCACAGCGTTTTCGGGGACTTCAATCGTTTGTTCGGAAACGGGTTTCCAGAAATTCAGGGCTTTTTGGGCGGAAAGTCTCAGCCCAAGAACCAGCAAGCACACAAGAAGAGCGAGGTGACGCATGACGTACTGTTTTGTTGAAAAAGGCATGAAAAGCATATGGATTGTTAGCGAGCCACAAAACTCTGGTTTTTGGCGGGGTTTGCTGGCGTTTTTCCAAAGTTTGCTAAAACTGACTGAATGAGCTGCGCCTGCCCGCGCCAAAATGGGTGCAAAAATCGCATACCGACGGACGGGCTACTGGCCCTACCTTTGCGGCCCATGTCCACCGAACCGGATTCGTACCTCACCATATCGGCCCCTTCCACCGGCGAGTTCAAAGACCGGGGCAGCAAGTTTTTGGCTTTTGCCTACCCGGTGCGCACGGAAGACGAAGCCCTCGGCCGCCTTGAAGCGCTGCGAAAGGAGCACTTCCGGGCGCGACACCACTGTTTTGCTTGGCGGCTCGGCCTTGACGGACAGCGCTTTCGGGCCAACGACGACGGCGAACCGTCGGGCACCGCCGGGCGGCCCATACTCGGACAAATAGATGTCGCCGGGCTGACGGACGTGGTGGTCGTGGTGGTGCGGTACTTCGGTGGCACGCTGCTGGGGGCCTCGGGCCTCATCCACGCCTACCGGGAAAGCACCGCCGAGGCGCTGCGGCAAGCCGCGATGGTGGAAAAAATCGTGCAGGACCGCTTCGTGTTCACTGCGGCTTACGCTCTTTTGCCAGACCTGCAAAACGCCCTGAAAAAACTCGGAACCGAAATTTTTCGGGAAGATTACGGCGACACGGAGGCGCTTTTGGAAATCGGTATTCGGAAGAGCGCCGTGTCGGATATTTTATTGAAAACAAAGGCTTTGCTATGGAAAACACCCCCCGACGAGGCTCGAACATTGGACTGGCCGCAAGGCATCACACTGCGTGATGCCGAGGCAACCTTTCGGTACGATCCTTGTTCAGAAGGCTCCTAAATTAAAAACCCCGACGCACCGTAACGACCTTTTTGCTGATGTTTGCGACCGCTCTTGCCGCCTTTACTACTGGGCATTTTCAAATTCACCGCAGAGGCGCAGAGACGCGGAGCTTTTATTTTTTTGAAAGTCAAACTTTTACAAACCTTCCACGCCTCTGCTCCTCTGCGGTGAATCTGAAAATGCCCAAATAGTGCCGCCACCGTTTTTTCGCAGCGTGCCATGCTTACTCTTGAACTGATCACCAAGTCCGACGATACGCGACCTGTCTTCATTACCGGCAATTTCAACGGCTGGGCTACGAAAGACGGCCGCTTCCGAATGCGCCGAATAGCCGAGGGCCGCTATCAGTACACGTTTGCCGAACCCATCAACCTGAACGAACCTATGGAATACAAATACGTCAAGGGCGGCTGGGAAAGCGAAGAGCTCGGCCCCGACGGCCTGCCCACTGCCAACCGCCGCATGGAAGTGCCAAAAGGGAAAGTGACCGATATTGTGCCCCGCTGGAAAAAACATGCGGACTGGTACGACCCCAAGTTTTATCCCGAAATTCAGGTGCTGTCCAAACGGTTCAACCTGCCCCAGCTGCGCCGCCGCCGCCGTATATCGGTTTTGCTGCCCTGGGACTACGATACCTCTGGTAAATGCTACCCCGTATTGTACTTGCAAGACGGCCAAAATCTCTTCGAAAATGACGCACCGTTTGGCACCTGGGGTGTGGACAAACAGTTGGCTGCCCTCGCCCAACAGGACAAAGGCGGATTCATTGTAGTAGCCATAGACCACGGTGGGCACGAGCGCATCCGGGAGTACTTGCCATATGACACCCAAAAGTGGGGCGACGGGCTGGGCCGGGAGTACGCCTCGTTTCTTGCCCAAACGCTCAAGCCTTTTATTGACGAAAAATTTCGAACCCTGCCCGACCGGGCCAACACGGGCATTGGCGGCAGCAGCATGGGCGGCCTCATCAGCATCTACGCGGGCATTATGTTCCCCGAAACCTATTCCAAATTCATGATTTTTTCGCCCTCGTTGTGGGTGGCACCCAATATTTACGCCGAGCCGCTTCGGTTTGCCGCCGCTTCCGACACCAAAATTTATCTTTTTGCGGGCGGCAAAGAGGGCGTGGGCATGATGTCCAACGCTAAGCGATTCAAACAAACCGTTGAGCGACTGGGGGCCAGCCGTGCTCATTTTCGTATGGAATTCGACCCGGAAGGGCGGCACACGGAAACCCGTTGGGGCCAGGAATTTCCCAAAGCCGCCGAGTGGCTGTTTTCTTAGAGCGTGTTTTGGGGTTTCTCACAGGATTTTTGGGTGATTCTCCAGCACTTGCCTTAGTTTTGCAGACCTGTTTGCGCTGCCTGCGACAAACGCGAGAACTCCCGGCGCAACCCAAAGGAACCAACCCCCGTATCTACCAGTCAACCGTTTGTCCGTCCAAGATATAAAAAACGCCCGCTATGTGGTTCCGCAAGCCCGAAGAGTCGCCCCTCGACCGCCTCGAACGCGAGGCCAACGATGACTTCCTGTTGCTGGGAGAGCTCGGCCCCGAGCTATTCGGTGGCTCCCATTTGTTGGAACTGCATGAGCGCGTGCGCTTGCGCATGGCTCAGTTCGATCGGTTGCGCCGCCTCAATGTACTGGCTGGCTCCACCGCCGCCGGTTGGTTTGTGCTGGGCGCTATCTTGCTCATGGCTGGCTGGCCGATACCCGCTCGTGTGGCCTTTGCCGTGATGGGCGTTTCCTTGTTGGGCTTTTTGGCCGGGGTCTGGTTGTTGAAATGGAAGTTTGAAAGCCGAGGCGAGCTCGAATTTGCCCTGCGTACCATTGAGGAAGAATTGCGCCGCCGGGCGGCGCTCAAGGGCCGCAGCGCAAGACTGTAATACGACCATGCTCCCGCTCGACCAATTCCTCGACTCGTTCCGAACCGCCTGTGCCGCCGGGCATTTTATAAAATGCACCCTTGGCAAGACCGGCCCTTCCTGCCCTGATGGACTGAAAAACATCTACTTGCGCCCCGTGGCACTCAAGGCTGGCCCCCGTATCGCATTCACTTACCACTATTCGACCCGCGATGAGGTCAAGAACTTTATCGCTGACGAGGCCGCTGCCCAGCTGCAGGCCTTGCTCGGCTCAGCCTTTTTGTGCGCCGACTTGTTCGGCACAGAAATGAACGCCTCATTGATTTTTTCCAAAAAAGGACAGGCTGTTTTTTTGTCGAAAAAAACGTCAGGCACTGCACTGCCCGACACCCGACACGACCGCGAAAAACACCGCCTGCTTGATCCATCCGCTGCATGGCTGCACACACTGGGTATCACCAACAAACTGGGCCAGGTACAGCCAAAGGCGCAGGATAAGTGGAAACAGATCAACAAATATCTTGAAATCGTGGAAAGCCTGTTGCGGACACAGCCGTTGCCGCCGGATGCCCGGATCGCCGACATGGGCAGCGGGAAAGGCTACCTCACGTTCGCCCTGTACGATTTTTTGACCACCCGCCTCGGTATGCAGCCGCAGGTGACGGGCATCGAACTGCGGCAAAATCTCGTGGATTTTTGCAACCAAACCGCACAGGACGCGGGCTTCGCCGGTTTGCAGTTTGTCGCTCAAGACATAGCCGACTTCAGCCCCGACCGGCTCGACATGCTCATCGCCCTGCACGCTTGCGATACGGCTACCGATCTGGCCTTGGCCAAGGGTATTCACGCCCGAGCAGGTATCGTGGTGGCCGCGCCTTGCTGCCACAAGCAGGTGCGCCACGACATGGCCGCCCGAAACGAATTGGCCCCGGTGCTACGCCACGGCATCTTGGAGGAACGCCAGGCCGAAATCGTGACCGACGGCATCCGCGCCCTGCTGTTGGAGGCCAACGGGTACAAAACCAGTGTGTTCGAGTTTGTGTCCACGGAGCATACCGCCAAAAATGTGATGATCACGGCACTGGCAGGAGCCAGTCAAATTGCTGAGCGGCGGGCGGCGGCTTTGGAAAAAGTGGCTGCGCTGAAGGCTGGTTTTGGTATCAAGGAGCATTTTTTGGAGGGACTGCTGTAGAAGGCTATGTCCCCTTTCTTCGCTTCGCGTCCGCTATTGCAAATCGGATAGCCTCGTATGAAAACCGCTGCTCGAAGTGCTCGTAGATTTCCTTCAGCTGGTATGGCGTGGCGAATAAGTGCAATGCCCCTTGCACGAGGTCGAGAGCTTCGGGCGTGGCCCATTTGTTGATGTCCACTAATTCACCGCGCTCGTACATGGTGGCGAGGTGACTCACCACAGTGATGGGGCTTAGTTCCCGTTGCCGGGCTATCTCCTCCACGGTGCGCCCCTGTTTGTACAAATCCCACGTGAGCAAGTACGTGCTGCCGGGCACGTTGAGGCCCTCGTCGGTTTTTTCGCGCACAAAACGGCGGATTTCGTCCATGAATGCGTCGCCGTAGAGTTGCAACTTGCGCTCACCCACGCCGCTGACGTACAGCAAATCGGCATCGGTGACGGGGCGTTTTTGCGCCATATCCTCCAGCGTGGCATCGCTGAAAACAAGGTAAGGCGGCACACCCTGCTGCTGGGCGACGGTGCGACGCAAAGCCTTGAGCCGATCGAACAGGTCGTCGCGCAGCACCTGGGTGCGGCTCGGCTGGCGCTGGGCTGCCGCGCGTTCGGCAGCTTTTTCCTCGGGTTTGGGCGGTAGTGCGAGGCGAACGGGTTGTTGGGAAAACACCACCGCGCGGCCCGCTTCGGTGGCCCGCAGGCAGTTGTTGTCATCGTAAGCAATCTCGATCAGGCCGTGGTGGAGCATTTGCGAGAGCAAAAACTGCCACTCCTCAAAACTGTATTCGCGGCCCGCGCCGTAGGTCTTTATCTGATCGAAACCAGCCTGGAAAATTTCCCGGCGCTGGCTGCCGCGCAACACGTCAATGAGCATGTTCATGCCCACTTTTTCTTCCATTCGCAGCAGGGCGGAAAGCGCTTTTTGTGCAGCGGTAGTACCGTCGAACTGTTGGGGCGGGTTGCTGCACACATCGCAGTTGCCGCAGTTTTTGTCGTAGGCTTCGCCAAAATAGTGCAACACCGTCTTGCGGCGGCACACGGGTGCCTCGGCAAACTGGTACATGCGGTTCAGTTTGGCGATCTTGAGTTCTTTTTGCTCCGCCGAAGCCTCGCCTTCTTCGAACATTTGCCGGTAGGTCATCACGTCCTGATAACTGAAAAACAGCAGTGCGTCGGCGGGCAGGCCGTCGCGGCCCGCCCGGCCTACTTCCTGGTAATAGCCCTCCAAGTTGCGGGGCAGGTTGTAATGTACCACGAAGCGCACGTTGCTTTTGTCAATACCCATGCCGAAGGCAATGGTAGCGCACACGATGGGCGCGCGGTCGTTGATGAAATCGTCCTGCACGCGGTTGCGCTCCTGAGCGGGCATTTGTGCGTGATAGGGGGCAGCCTTGAAGCCACGTGCGCAGAGTTTTTCAGCCAGTTCCTCGCAGGTGCGCCGGGCGAGGCAGTAGATGATGCCCGATTGTCCGGGGCGTTTTTTCAAGAACTCGCTGAGCTGCTCGAAGCGGCGCTGGCCGGGCCGCACGGTGAGGGAAATATTGGGCCGGTCGAAAGAGGCGACGAACACAGCCGGATCGCTCAGGTGGAGCTGTTGGGCGATGTCCTTGCGCGTGAGCTTGTCGGCGGTGGCAGTGAGTGCCAGAACCGGCACATCGGGGTACTGCTCTTTGATGAACGCCAGTTGGGTG
>JBEBHD010000115.1:0-15745 GCA_040080915.1 Saprospiraceae bacterium | reverse complement strand
CAAGCGGCAAATTTTGCTTCATACTGCGTTAAAATTTTCGCCGTAGGCACCCGGCTACGACTGCAAATTTTGCCTTGCCTGAAACAAAATTTGCTCGCTTTCGCCTCGAAACTGAAATTTTAACACGCTTTAAAAACGCCCGTGCCGGATACGGGGCAGTCGGCAATGTATACTGGTCGGTTGCTGTTGTACACGCGAAATTGCTTTCTGTCCGCGAAAATTGACATAAAAATAGTACCTATTTAGCACCAGTATACGACGGCCCTAACCGTAAAGTTTTTCACCACAGATTTTCACAGATTCACACAGATTTTTAAACGGATAAGGAAAAATCTGTGTGAATCTGTGAAAATCTGTGGTGAAAATTGTATGCATCAGGAGGTACTAAATAGTTACTAAAAATAAAGCCCAGTTGCGATGCGAAATGGCTGTGCAGGTCGGATACATAGCTCATGGTAGCGATGATTTGGCGGTCATAATAATCGGTGCGGTACTCGGCCTCGGCCAGCACCTCCCAGTATTCCTCAAGACTCGCCGGGAAATACACCGACCCTTCGAGGCCACCCATGTCGGCGAGTTCGAGGTTGGTCTGCGGAAACTTTGTCGCGGTAGTCATATCTGTCGGTTGCGGTGACAAACTTACGAAAAAGGGTTGGAGGGTTAGAAGGTTTCTGGTTAGAGGATTCCCGCAACCAGCAACCTTCTAACCCCCTAACCAGTAACCTTTTATTTGTATGCTTCCAGCCCGGTCACGTCGTGGCCGGTGATGAGCAGGTGGATATCGTGGGTGCCCTCATAGGTGAGCACGGTTTCCAGGTTCATCATGTGCCGCATGACGGGGTATTCGTTCGTGATGCCCATACCGCCGTGTATCTGGCGGGCTTCGCGGGCGATTTCGAGCGCCATGTGGACGTTGTTGCGCTTGGCCATCGAAACTTGGGCGGAGGTCATTTTGCCGGAGTTGGCCAGCGTGCCGAGGCGCCAGGCGAGAAGTTGGGCCTTTGTGATCTCGGTGATCATTTCAGCCAATTTTTTTTGTGTGAGTTGGAAAGCGCCAATAGGTTTTCCGAACTGGATGCGCTCCTTGGAATAGCGCAAAGCCGAGTCGTAGCAGTCGAGTGCTGCGCCAATGGCTCCCCATGCGATTCCATACCGTGCTTTGGTAAGGCAGGTAAGTGGCCCACGCATGCCGACCACGCCAGGCAGTACATTGGCCTTGGGCACGCGCACGTCCTCGAACACCAATTCGCCGGTGATACTGGCGCGGAGCGACCACTTGCCGTGGATTTCGGGTGCCGAAAAACCCTTCATGCCTTTTTCTACGATCATGCCGATGACTTTTCCGTCTTCACGTTTGGCCCATACCACGGCGATGTCGGCCACCGGAGAGTTCGTGATCCACATTTTTGCGCCGTTGAGGATGTAGGCATCACCGTCATCCTTAACATTGGTCACCATGCCACTGGGATTGGAGCCGTGATCGGGTTCGGTGAGACCAAAACAACCGATCATTTCGCCGCTGGCGAGTTTGGGCAGGTAATGGCGACGGTGTTCCTCGGAGCCAAACTTGTAGATGGGATACATCACCAGCGACCCTTGGACGGAGGCCATGGAGCGCACGCCGGAATCGCCGCGCTCGAGTTCTTGCATGATGACACCGTATGCGATCTCGTCCATACCGCCGCAACCATACTCAGCCGGCAGCGAGGGCCCGAAAGCACCGATCTCGGCCAAGCCTTTGAACAGTTGGGTGGGACATTCTGCCCGGTTGGAGTAGTCTTCGATGATTGGGCTGACTTCTGCTTTCACCCACTCGCGCACGGCATCGCGGGCGAGCAAATGCTCAGGCGCGAGCAGTTCGTCCACGCCGTAATAGTCGTGGTGTTGGTAGCGGTCTTCGCGGGCGGTTCGCGGCTTGTGGGCGGTATCGGTACCGTTGGCTTGCATACTATTCATCAATGGTTAGGTTAAAAAACTGTATTTGGCGGGCAACGCCCGGCCTTCCGGCCACAAAGGTAAACAGGTTGAAAGGTTTCTGGTGGAAGGTTTCTGGTTAGAAAGTTAGCGGGTTTCTGGTTGCGCAATATTCTGTCAACCAGGAACCCGCTAACTTTCTAACCAGAAACCTTCTAACCAGAAACCTTCCAACCTTCTAACCTGTTTACCTTTGCGCTCATGAACGCAGAACGCTCCCTCAAACTCTATAACAGCCTGAGCGGCAAAAAGGAAGTTTTCAAACCCCTGCACAACGGCCACGTCGGCATGTATGTGTGCGGCCCCACAGTTTACTACGATGTCCACCTCGGAAACTGCCGAACTTTTGTCAGTTTCGACATCATCTACCGCTACCTGCTCCACCTCGGGTACCGGGTGCGCTATGTTCGCAACATTACCGATGTGGGCCACCTCACCGACGACGGCGAAGACCGTATGGCCAAAGGTGCCCGCGTCGCCCAGCTCGAACCAATGGAGGTAGCTCAGAAATACACGGTGGGTTTTCACGACATGATGCGCGTGTTCAACACCTTGCCGCCCAGTATTGAGCCGCGTGCCACGGGGCACATTATTGAGCAGATCGAAATGGTGCGAGATATTATCGCCCGCGGCTACGGCTACGAGCGCAACGGCTCGGTGTACTTCAACGTGCGCAAATTCGATCAGGAAAACCCCGGTATATATGGCCACCTTTCGGGCCGCGTGCTGGACGAGTTGCTCGTCGAAAGCCGCGACAACCTCAAAAGCCAGGACGAAAAAGATGACCCCGCCGATTTCGCCATTTGGATGAAAGCCCGACCCGGCGATATCATGGTATGGAAAAGCCCGTGGTCGGTTGGTTTCCCCGGCTGGCACCTCGAATGCTCGGCCATGAGCACCAAATACCTCGGCCCAACTTTCGACATCCACGGCGGCGGCAATGACCTCAAGTTCCCGCACCACGAAAACGAGATTGCCCAAAACCACGGTGCCTGCGGCTGCGCCCCGGCCAAGTTTTGGCTGCACACCAACATGCTGCTGCTCGAAGGCAAAAAAATGAGCAAATCCGAGGGCAATTTCATCACACCCGAGCAGATGTTCGCAGGCGACAGCCCGTTCGTCAGCAAGGCGTACACGCCTATGGTTTTGCGGTTTTACATGCTTCAGGCGCACTACGGCAGTCAACTCGACGTCACCGACGAGGCCCTGCAAGCCGCCGAAAAGGGGTACCGCAAACTGATGGAGACCAACAAAATTCTCCAAAACCTGCCCGCCGATCCCGCAGCTTACGACGGCTCCGAAAGTGCCCACGACCGCGCCATTCTCACCCTCATCGAAGATGCCTACGCGGGCATGGACGACGATTTCAATACCGCCATCGCTCTGGCCTGCCTGAATGAACTGGGCAGCTACGCACACAAATTGACCAACAACCAATTGGAGCCTTCAGAGGTGTCGCCGTGGGTGATCGAACGCCTGAAAAGTGTGTTCACCGCCTTCATTTTTAATATTTTCGGCTTGCAAGACGAAAGCGATGCCACCGGAGACGATCGTACTTTGGACGGCCTAATGACGCTCATCCTCGATATCCGCACCCATGCCCGCGCTCAAAAAGACTGGGGCACCAGCGACAAAATCCGCGACGGCCTGGCCGCTGCGGGCATCTCCGTGAAAGACGGCAAGGAAGGCTCTTCCTGGTCGAAAAGTTGAGCGCATGACCGATTTTATAGAAACCTACCGCGACATCATTGTCCAAATCGCCACGCCGTACAGCACCGGGACCGGTTTTTTCCTCAAAGACCGCGGGCTGATCGTCACGAACCACCATGTCGTGGAGGGCAATCGCCAAGTCGTGATCGAAGGCGCTCAGTTTAAAAAACAATTAGCTACCGTGCGGTATTCGGACCGCAAGTACGATCTGGCCTTCCTCGACGGGCCGGGCAACGGCACCGAACTGCCCGCAGTACGCCTTGGTGTAGGCAAAGCCGTGCGGGAACGTGACCCTGTGACGGCCATCGGGCACCCGTTTGGGCTGAAATTTTCCATCAAGAGTGGCATCATCTCCAGCGCTCGTGAGGTAATGAACAACATTCCATACCTGCACATTGATGCCGCACTCAACCCCGGAAACTCCGGCGGCCCCTTGGTGGACAACGACGGCGACGTGATCGGGATAAATACGTTCATTATCCAAAACGGCGACAACATCGGGTTTTCTCTTCCCGTCAGTTTTTTGCACGACTCGCTTGACGACTACCACAAAACCGACACGAACAACGCCTGCCGATGCTCGGCCTGCTCCAACGTGGTGTCCGAAAAAACGGTGGACAACAGCTTCTGCTCCTTTTGCGGAAACCGCGTGCAACTGCCCGGCTTGGTGGACGAGTACCTGCCCACCGGTGTACCCAGAACGATCGAGTCGCTCATTGCCAAAACCGACCACGACGTGAGCCTCAGCCGCAGCGGCCCCAATTGCTGGGAAATCCTGCAAGGCAGTGCTAAAATCAATATTTCCTACCACGACAAGTCGGGCCTGATGACTGCAGATGCCGTGCTGTGTCAGTTGCCTAAAGAAAATATCAAGCCGCTGTACGAGTACCTTCTGCGGGAAAACCACGCCAACGAAGCGCTCACCCTCGCCGTCCACGAACAGGATATCCTGCTCTCACTCATCGTTTACGATCGCTACCTGAACGAGGAAACGGGCATGCAGGCGCTCCGGCGATTGTTTGAAAAAGCTGATTACTACGACAACGTGCTCGTGGAGCAGTACGGAGCACAGTGGCCGACGGAGACGAAGGGGTGAGTTGTGGGTTATTGACCGTTGGATATTGGCTGGTGCAGTGGCTGCCGGGAGCGAAGAAGTAAGCGAAATTCAATTTTTTTACCGTTAATTTTTTTTCACATGTCTAGCAACAATCTTTTCACAAAAGTATCCCCGCCTCCACCCGGCCCCTACCACGACGAAGCCACCAACCAAATCTACCAGTTGCTCTTTTGCGACTACGCCGAGCTGTACGGCGGCAACTCCGCCTACCCGTTCGATATCCTGCTGTCCCCAACCAGCAGCATCGCAGACCTGCAAAAAGTCATAGACGACAGCGGCACCGAAGCGCGGGCCAAAATGCTGGCGTACAACCTCCAGATGGCCCAAGGCCATTCCCCCGCCAAAAGAGAGCTGTTGGGTGTCGTCGTGGAAGTCGGCATGGACGAAGGATTGGATACTCTGGCCGCGTTCAGCGACAAATCGGCCCGCTACATCAACTACACCGGCAGCGCGATCATTTGGGAAAATCCCGATGATGCAACAGCAAACCAATTGATCCAAGACCTTTTTAACAAAAGCATAAACATCGTCAGCAAGATAGGCCCCTGGGGCAACCCGCGAAAACCGCACCCCGCCACAGGCATGGTACGGTTATCGTTCTTGGTGTCCGACGGTCTTTATTTTGGAGAAGGCCCTATTCAGGTGCTGTTCAACGATGCGATGGCCAA
The DNA here is from genome assembly GCA_040080915.1 of Saprospiraceae bacterium. Taxonomy (GTDB): domain Bacteria; phylum Bacteroidota; class Bacteroidia; order Chitinophagales; family Saprospiraceae; genus M3007. The sequence continues at coordinate 10,276 of JBEBHD010000115.1, read as the reverse complement.
CCCGGCACTGATGAGCGCCACCGCTCTGATGCAGTTTTTGACCACTAATAAATGAAAACCAAGACACTTCGCAAGGATAAAATCAATGTCGTCACGCTCGGCTGCTCCAAGAACTTGGTGGACAGCGAAAACCTGATCACCCAACTGCGCGGTAACGACTACGACGTGTCGCACGAGCGGGAAGATTCGGGCGCAAATATTGTTGTCATTAATACCTGCGGGTTCATTGACCTCGCCAAACAGGAGAGCATTGACACCATCGTTGAGCATGCCGCGCTCAAGACCGCCGGAAAAATCGAAAAACTGTACGTCACCGGCTGCCTTTCCCAACGCTACAAGGACGATCTGGAGCAGGAAATACCCGAAGTGGATGCCTACTTCGGTACGCTCGAACTGCCAGCTCTGCTCGCCCGCCTCGATGCCGACTACAAGCACGAATTGCTCGGCGACCGCCTGATCACCACGCTCCCGCACTACGCCTACCTCAAGATTTCCGAAGGCTGTAACCGCACCTGCTCGTTTTGCGCTATCCCACTCATGCGTGGCCAACACATCAGCCGCCCGGTGGAAGAGCTCGTGCAGGAAGCCCGAAACCTAGCCCGGCGTGGCGTGAAAGAACTGATGCTCATCGCTCAGGAACTCACCTACTACGGCCTTGATCTGTACAAAAAACGCGAACTGCCCCGCCTGCTCCATGCCTTGGCCGATGTGGATGGCATTGAGTGGATCCGGTTGCACTATGCCTATCCGAGCAAGTTCCCGTTGGAAATCCTTGACGTGATGGCCGAGCGCCCCGAAATTTGCAACTACCTTGATATGCCCCTGCAGCATGCCAGCGACCCCGTGCTGAACGCCATGCGCCGCCAGATTACCCGCGACGAGACCCGCCACCTGCTCGATCAGGTGCGGGCAAAAATCCCGGACATCGCCCTGCGTACGACCTTCCTCGTCGGCCACCCCGGCGAAACGGAGGCCGATTTCGAAACCCTGCTCGACTTCGTGCAGGAGCAGCGTTTCGAGCGCGTCGGGGTGTTCCAGTACTCCCATGAGGAAAGCACTCGCGCCCACGAACTGACCGACGACGTTCTCCCCGACACCAAGGCCGAACGCGCCCAGCGCCTCATGGACGTGCAGCAGGAAATTTCCTTGGAAAAAAATGAAGCAAAGGTGGGGCGCGTGTTCAAAACACTGTTCGACCGAAAAGAGGGCGGCTATTTTGTGGGCCGCACCGAGGCCGACTCACCGGAAGTGGACAACGAGGTGCTCGTGGATGCCAAGACCAACTACGTGCGCATCGGGGATTTCGCCAACGTGCTCGTCACCGAAGCCGAGGAGTTCGACCTGTACGGAAAAACGGTCTGATCAAAATTTCGGGCACAGGATTTCCTCGTTCTCGTACTCGCCGAGGTAGGCCACCGAAATTTCGAAAGCGCTCTGGCGCTGGCCAAAGCCGAGCGCACGCGGGTTGATATCGTAACTAATACCGAACACGACATTGCTGAGCTCGAAGCCCACGAGTGCCACCACGGCATCCAGCCCGAATGTACCCTTGTTGCGTACCGGGCGCACCCAGCCGCCGATGTGCAGGGCCGAAGAGCCGTACTTGCCGAGCGACGTGCGGAAATTGGTGCCCACGTTGATCTGGGCGTGCGGGCCTTGCTGCGAAAACAACACGCGTGGCAGCAGCGAGGCACGCGAGTTTCCGAGCGGGATATTAGCCGATAAATGGGCCGAAATTTTCCGGTACAGTTTTTCGCCCGCGATACCTTGACGGTAAAATGACACGTCCGGCTCCACAATGTGGTGTACGGCTGCACCGGCAAACAAAGCCCCCGTGCGGCCAAACCGCGCCGAGTAGTTCAGGCCGACGTTCAGGTCCGAGTAAGAAAAATTGTTGGCCGGCAGATCCTCGCCCGTGGGCAGCACATAACCCGTGGAGCCGTCGAACTCATCCTGAAACTGGAGTGACGCGTAGTTCACATTGCGCTGGGTAAGGCCACCCTGTACGCCAAATGTCAGGTACTGACGGCCGTCCACGTCCAGCGATTTGTGGTAGGCCAGGCTGATGGCGATCTGTGTAGTACTGAAATCCACCACGTTCACTTTGTCGTTGAAAAAGGCTAAGCCCAAGCCGATGGCATCGTTGGTGGTAGCCTTTCCGGGCGGGTCGAAACGCAGATCACCTGCTACGGCAAAGGTTCGGATCGGCTCGTCAAGCACACGGTGCCACTGGTCACGGTAGATGGCGCTGACCCGGTAACGGCCCTCGAAGGCACCGGTCAGGGCAGGATTGAGCATCTGCGGCGCCGCGTAAAACTGGGTGAAATGTTGGTCTTGAGCGTGGAGTTCGGAGAAAAGAATCACCAGCAGGGAGGCGAAAAGGAGAATTTTTTTCATGCGCTTGAGCAAAAGGTGTGGGCGACAAGGTCAAACGAACGCTGAACTGCTGCGCCTGCCGCCGCCGACGGTTGGCTGCAAGAACGCTCGTTTCGTTTTTTTCATTATCAGAGGTACTTGGTGGAGTTTTTCTCCACGAGCACTTCCTTGAGCTCTTTCAAAAAAACGTACTGCTCAGGCAGCACGCGCCGAAAAGCCTCCTTGACGGCAAAAAAAGCGCCGTGCTCGAAATCGGGCAACAGGCTGCGGAAACGTTCCTTGGCCTTTTCCTTAGCCACCCGGTAGTCTTCGTATATGAGCGCCCGCAGGGATGGTATCTCGTGCCAGTCGGCCTCAATGGCGATGGCCTTGCGTGAAGTGCCGTCGGCATCCGTAACCGGCTCCAGTTCGATGCAATTGGCTTGGAACAGGCGTTCCGGTGTGTTTTCCGCTGCCGAGGGCGTTTTCCAGTTTTGCTCCTCAGCGGGCACTGGCAGGTCCTCGCTTTTTACCAAAAAAACCTCCAAGCCGGTTTCCCGGACCCGGTAGATAAACAGATCAACTTGTTCGTTAGCTGGCATCTTAAAAAGTGCGTTGCGGCGGTTCCAATTAAAACACGCCGTGCGGTTGTTGGTTGTCGAATGCGTGGCAAAGGTAAAAAAAGGTTTGAGGGTTTCTGGTTGGAAGGTTTCGGGTTTACCCGCCGAAGCATTGGCGAAGGCGGGTATTTATACTTCGCGCTACGAGATTTGGTGCATGGCCTTCGGCCTACTATTTTGATTAGCAGCGCTGAGCATGACAAAATCCGCTTTGCACCTTGCGGCGTGAGGTATAGATAGCAGGTTGGAAAGTTTATTTGATCTCCTCGTACTCAATGTACTCACCGGTATCGTCGGTTGATTTTTTTTGAACGTCCCGTGGCGGTGGCGGGGCTGGTGTTTTGGCATGACCGTCGCGGTTCGGTGCGCCGAACAACGGGCGAAGGGCTTGGACAAGCCACAGTGCCGCCAGTACCGTGAAAAGCAATTTCAGCAACATGCGTCGTGCATTTTTTCAGAACAAATTTACGTAGCCGAGGTGAAATTTTGGTGAACGCCAGTCCACCGATTCACCTGCGTCGTGGCGGCCAACGGCCATGCTGACACCGAAGATGCCAGCTTGGGTTTCCAGATTCAGCCCGGCACCGAGGCCCAAGGGCCGCAGGAAAAACCGGTTTCGGTCGGTAATGTTTTCCAAATAACCATAATCAGCAAAGGCGGCCAAGTAGGCATTTTGGCTGAGCAACAGCCGAAACTCGGCCGTGGCCACAGCAAAACGGGTGGCGAACAGGCTTTCTTCATCAAAGCCGCGCAGTAATTTGTTTCCGCCCAAGCGGTACTGCTCGTTGGCGTACACGGGTTTTTCGGAAAAAATACCGCCGCCGCGTACGCGCAACAGGAACGTGGCGCGATCAAACACGGGGACAAAGCACTCCCCCTTTGCCTCAATGCGGTACCGGGCCAAACGCACTGCCACGCCGTCGTACAGGTTGGAAAATTGAAATTCCGGGTCTGCCGGGTCGCGCAGTGCTTCGATCTGGCTGTTGCGCTGCACAGTATTAAACCCTGCCACACCGCGCAGGGAAACGGCCCAACCCTTGCGCGGATTGAATCGGTAGTCCAACTGGCTGAGCGCCCCTTCGAGGCCAAAGCCGTTTTGGCTCATGTCGAGCGCGGCAGGCAGTCGGCGGTCGCGTAGGATGGCGGCGGTGTCCACTCGCTGGAGTGCCGAGGATTTGTTTTCCCAAAAAAACTTGATGAAATCGCCACCCTCCAGCAGGTAATTGGCCCCGATCTCGCTGTGGGCATCCACCCAAGTACTGTCGCGGCGGAAAATAAGGATCCGCCCGTCCAAGCCGAAGGGAAGGCCGAGGAGGTAGGGCAACCCGGCCTGTACATCGAGTTTTTGAGTTTCGGGGCGCAGGCTTTCGATCTCGATGGCGAGGCGTTCACCTTGGTTGAGAGCATTGAGCAGGGCCGCGCTGAGCGAACCGTTGAGCAGGAGGCCGCCGTCGGCGCTGTTTGGCCGGGGCAGCAGGCCGAGGATGAAATCGAAGCGGCTGGCCCGTTTTTTTTGGAGCAGTAGGTTGACGCGGGCCTCATTGCCGGCAAACGTGATGGTGGGATTGGCCAGGGTTTCGACGAAGGGCAGGGTGTTGAGCCGGTCGCGGATGCGCAGAACCCGAGCACGGCTGTACGGCGTGCCGGGCCGAAGCCCAAGGAAACGTGGCAGGTAATGCTTGGGGAGATGCAACCCTCCGCTTAGTTTGGGCACTGCGAACGAAAAGAACGGCCCAGGGTCAACGATCAGCACCGCCGCCGTGCCGCCATCAGCCACCACACGCACACTGTCGAGCCGCACTGCGGCGAATGGGTGGCCGTTGTTTTCCGCCCGTTCAAGGATTTGCTGCTGCTGGCGCAGCAAAAAGTCGTGGCGCAGCGGCTTTCCCGTGAACAATTTTTCCCGAAAACCGGCTGCTTCGAGCCATCGAATGTTGGTGCCCGCCGCCGGTTGCAGCACTACCCAAAACATGACTGGGCCGAGGTGCAGTTGAGCAGTAGACGTGCTGTCGTTTGCTGGAAGCCAGTCATCTATCGAGACGGCGAGGTAGGCGTTTTGGCGCAGCCGCTCCAGCAGCGCCAAAGCAGCGGCATGCAGACTGGCGGAATCGTTGGCCGTCAGCAAAAACGTGTCCGGGGCGATGCGCTCCGGCTTGGGCAGTAGGTCGCGCAGGAGCGGCTCCACGGTTTGTGCATCCGCCGGGGGTGTGTGCAGTAGCAGGTTTTGGGCGAAACCGAAAAGAGGGAACAGGTTGAGGAAAAGGATGATCCTGTGTGCGGTACATCCTCTACGGGCAAGTGCTGATGTACAAATCATCGGAGATTCGCAAACCGCATTTTGTAGTCTGCGTTCACCTTGCCCACCCGTATGTTTTCTAGTTTGCGCTGGATGAGGCGTTTTTTCAGCGGCTTGAGGCGCTCTACGAAAAGTACGCCTTCGATGTGATCGTACTCGTGCTGGATCACCCGCGCATTGACACCGGAGAAGGTCTCCTCGTATTCCTGAAAATTTTCGTCCATATAGCGCAATCGGATCACGGGCGGGCGCTCCACGTCGCCTCGTATGTGTGGGATGCTAAGGCAGCCTTCTTCATAGGTCCAGACCGGACCGGTCTCATCCAGCATCCGGGCGTTGATGAACACCTTTTTAAAACCCGGTTCCTGGTCTTTTTTGTCCTCTTTTTCTAATTGAAGGGTGTCAATCACGAACAGCCGGACTCCGAACCCGACTTGCGGGGCAGCCAGTCCCACGCCATCCGCGTGGTACATGGTCTCCCACATATTGGCAATGATGTCGGCCAAGCCAGAGTAATCCGGCTCGATGGGTGCGGCCACTTTTTTCAGCACGGGTTGTCCGTAGGCGTAAACGGGCAGAATCATACTTGCCAATGGTTTGCGTACATGAAATGCTCCAAGATCAGGGCGGCGGCCACTTTGTCCACCAGCGCTTTGTCGCGTCGTTTTTGTTTTTTGGCACCGCTCTCGAGGATGATGCGCTTGGCCTCGTTAGAAGTATAGCGTTCGTCCTGCCGGTGTACCGGCTTGCCGGGGAAGCGTTTTTGAAGCCGGGCCGCAAAGGCATCGGCCTCGGCGGCGATTTGGGCCGGGTTGCCATCGGGGTATAGGGGCAGGCCCACTACGAAGCACTCAACTGGCTCGTCGGCGCAGTATTTTTCCAAAAAAGCCAAGACTTCGGGCGTAGGCACCGTGGTGAGGCCGCTGGCGATGATCCGTAGCGGATCTGTGACGGCGATACCGGTACGCTTAAGCCCGAAGTCTATGGCAAGGATACGGCTCATTGCTTTTTTAGTTGGGCAAGGGCGGAACACCCGGTGCCGTAGTGGGCAGGTAAGGCTCAAACTGTTTTTCGAGGTCGCTCTTCAGCGCGTCGTCCTTCATAAACTGGGCAATGCCCATCAGCGTTTGCGCCGTGCTGGCTGCCATGCGGTAGTCCTGATCGTAGCCTTTTTGCATATCCGGCGTTTGCGATTTCACGAAACGCAGGATTTCCGCTTGGGTCTTGGCTATGGCACGTATTTTTTCCACTGCCTTTTCCATATTGTCGGATCTGGCGTAAATGTCGGCCATGAACGCTGCGAACTGGTCGTACGGGAAATTGTAGTCCGGGAAAGCCGAAAAATATTTATCGGCCAACGCTGCGGCTTTTTCCTTTTTACCTTCAAAAATCAAGTTGCGAGCCACCCGGATCATCGCCACGCGCATGGTTTGCAGGCTGGGCATGTACGACTTATTGACGTACAGTTTTTCCTTGTCGAAATTGCCCCATTGCCATTTTTGCGTGATGTTCTCGAAAGCAATATCGGAGGCCACACGGCCAGCACCGATGAGGCCGTAAGCGCCGCCATCGCCAGGCGATAGCACAGGAACCATGCGTAACGACAGGCCCTCGAGCTGCATATAATTGCCCAAGCCGAGCAGCTTTTCGTCGCGTGTGGTGACGGCCCAGTAGATCGGACGCTTGTCAAAATTGGCCGCAACAATGCTCAGGATGGCGATGTCGTCCTTGATGAGGTACGAGCGGTCGCCGAGGTCGAAGTGGATGGTGTCCACGATATTGGAATCCGCAGGGCTGATCAGCCCGTTAGCGATCATGGCCTGTTTGTTCACAGGAATAGACACCCGGTGCGTGGGCACGTAGGAGTCGAAATCGCGTCCGCCCTGTGCGGGCACGGGATGGTCGTCGCCAACAAATTTCAGCAATTGATCCAGCGTCATTTCCGGCTCTTGGCCGCCGGGGCTGTAAAAGGGCACCTGCACGCGCTTGTATCCGCGCAGTTTTTCTTGGGGAATGTTCATCTCGATAGGTGGTGCATCGTTCACCTTGCGGCGAAGTTGGTCAATGTACCAGTCCACGGCGATGAGCGACAGGTTCACCACGCGCACGTCCGGCCGGATACCTTCTACTTCCTGACAGTACCAGAGTGGGTAGGTATCGTTGTCGCCGTAGGTGAAAATGATGGCGTTTTTGGCGCAGGAGTTGAGGAAGTTGCTGGCGTAGTCGCGGCTGCCGTAGTGCTTGGCCCGGCTGTGGTCGTCCCAGTTCTGGGTGAGCATGAGTGCCGGTACCGATAGCGCGAGTAGGGTGGACAAGCCCGCTCCGGCAATGCCCGGTATCGGCAGCCGCTCGGCGAGCAGGCTGTACAGGGCCGTGACGGCCAAACCGATCCAGATCGTAAAAGTAAAAATAGACCCGACGAGCACATAGTCGCGTTCGCGCGGTTCGTTGGGCGGCTGGTTAGAGTATACGATGATACCGATACCGGTGATGATAAACAGGGCCATTAGCGCAGCGAAGTCGCGCGGGCGGCGCTGGTAGTGGAAAAACAAACCGAACAAGCCCAACAGGAATGGAATCAGGTAGTACGAGTTCCGCGCCTGGTTTTTTTTCATAAAATCAGGCATCTCCTTGGTGGTGCCCACGCGCCCGCTGTCGAGCGCTTCGATGCCGGTGATCCAGTTTCCGGCGGAGGGGTCCCACGAGTATAAGCCTTGTTCGCCGTTTTGGCGTCCGGCGAAGTTCCACATGAAATAGCGCCAGTACATCCAGCCGAGCTGGTAGCGCACAAAAAACTCGATGTTGTCCGAAAGTGTGGGCACACCGTTTGTCTTGTCAATCCACCGGCGGTACAGCTGGGGGCGGCCCTGCGTGTAGTCGCTCATGCGGGGGAAGACGGACTTGCTGCCGGGGCCGTACTCGTAGTCCATTTTCTCGTCCACAACCTCGTACCGGTCGCCAACCCGGCCATAGCGTGGTTCGGTTTTTAGACCAACAGGCTTGGCATCGAAGTGCGGGCCGAACAACAGTGCCCGTTCGCCGTACTGCTCGCGGTTGAGGTAGGGCAGCAGGCGCATGGCATCTGAAGGGTCGTTCATGTTGATCGGTGGGTTGGCGTTGGCGCGTATTACCACCATACCGAATGAGGTATAGGCAATCACAACCACACCGAAGGCCACCACCAAGCGCTGGAGAAGCCCATTGCCGGTACGGCGGGCATACCGAAGTCCGTACCAGAGCACGCCGCCAAACAACAACAGCACCAAAGCAATGCCGCTATGGAAAGGCAGGCCGAAGCTGTTGACCATGAACCGGTCAAACGAAGCCCACAGGCGCGGGATACCAGCTATGATGAAATATTGGATGGCAACGATAAAAACCACCCCCATGCCCGCCGCCACCAAGGCGTTGAACACGGTGGGCTTTTTGGCTTTTTTGAAATAATAAAACATGGCCAGCGCGGGCAGGGTCAGCAGACTCAACAAGTGAACCCCGATCGAAAGCGCGATAGAGTAAAACGCAAAAACCAACCAGCGGTCGGCATCTGCATTGTCTGGCAATTGGTACCATTTCAGCGTGGCCCAAAGGGTCAGGCAGGTGAAAAAGGTGGACATGGCGTACACCTCGCCTTCCACCGCAGAAAACCACACCGAGGAAGCAAAGGCCATGCTCAGGCCAGCCACCAAGCCAGCGCCCACAGCGGCCACGGTTTGACCTTGCGTCATTTCCTGCTCCCGACCGACAAGCACCAAACGGGCCAGAATGGTCGTGCTCCAGCAAATAAACATAGCTCCGAATGCCGTACTCAACGCCGACAACAGGTTGACAGCGTAGGCGATCATGGCCGGGTCGTCCGAAAAGGCATCCCCCGCCCAAGCGAACAAACGGCCAACCAAAAGGAAGATCGGTGCGCCCGGCGGGTGAACAACCTGCAGTTTGTAGGCCCCGGCAATAAACTCGCCGCAGTCCCAAAGACTGCCGGTAGGCTCGGCCGCTGCGCCCAGTACGAGTGCCGCAATGGCAAAGACCAACCAGCCGGTTATGTTGTTGAGCGTTCTGAATGTGTTCATATCAAAGCCCGAGTTCTTTTTTGACTAAAGGTGTGATGTCTATGGTTTCGGCGGCAAAAAGCATGGCACCGGAGCCTACGTCGAAGACGAGAGCGTAACCATTTTGTTTGGCCACTTTGGCTATTGCCTCGTTCACTTTTAACAGAATGGGTTGCAGCATCTCGGTTCGGCGGGCATCAAGGGCTTTTTGCGCGTTTTCTTCGTAGGCCTGAATATCCTGACGCTGTTTTTCCAATGTCGCTTGGCGCTCTTGAGCCTGAACGGGCGTGAGCAAACCCGCGTCGTACTCTTTTTTGAGCTGGAGGTAGGCCGTTTGGAATTGGGCGGTCATCAGGCTGTCTTTGATTTTCAGGCTGTCGGCGAAAAGGCGCAGTTTGTCTTCAGCGGCTTTGGTCTGGGGCATTCCGTCCAGCAGGTTGCCGAGGTTGGTATGGCCGTACTTAGGTGCGTCGGTTTGGGCGCTGAGGAGGCTGGCACCGCACATCAGGGCGGCCAAGAGGAAAAAAAATGTCTTGTTGATCATTGAAATAATACCGTGTTTGAGAGCGGTTTGGGTGCAAAAAAGTGCCTAATTTGGATCAGGCTTGCGAAGAACGGCGGCAAAGGTAACATATTTTGGAAGTTGATAGCCCTTGGGCGTACACGCGAATCTTCCGTGCTTCCGCTGTTGCCTGAGCACAAATGACGTGAGCCGCCCCGATATGGTGGGACGGCTCGCGAAAAAAGGGGGGCAAACGCACGGTGTCGGTTTACTGATCGAACACCGCGCGTGGGAATTGTGGGTGTACTACGTCGGTGCGGATGCCGCTTTGGTATTGGCGGTATAATTCCCCCCCCCAAAAAACTGGACAACAAATTAAGGTGGAAAAAGCCGTATTTTTCACCATTAAAAACTTGTCATTATGAATCGTCAGCGGCGGAACTTTCCCGCAAAA
>JBEBHD010000114.1:0-15747 GCA_040080915.1 Saprospiraceae bacterium | reverse complement strand
AATTTAAACACGCTCTTATACGTGGCACCGCAAGGTGCGAAGCCGCTCTTACTTTCCGCAAACCAGCGTCCGCAATTGCTCGAACCACGTCGTGCCGAGCAGCGCCTTGATCCGGTTGAAATCGGCGCAGGCATCTTCCCGCTTTCCGACAGCCAGCAGCGCAGAGGCGCGGTGGTACAAAATCTCGGTATTGTTGGGCTGAAGCGCTACAGATTCATTCCATTTTTCGAGTGCTTTTTCCGGCTGACCTTGGTCGGACACCTCGCCGGCTTCGTTGGCGAGCAACATGGCTTTGTCAAAACCTTCGTTTGCCGCCTTGCAGCCGGGTTGGTCGGACTTGAACAGTGTGCGGAGCGGCAGCACGGTAGCCACGGGTCGGTCATGGTACAGCGCCGGGTTCCATTGGCCCGACATGTGATTGGCCAAGCGGATGGCTTCGTACTGAAAATCCATGCCCAAGGCACTGAAATCCAACTGATTTTCGATTTCGACGCGGCCATTGGGCCGGATGATGAGCGATAGTTCGATCACCCCGGCTTTGCAGCTGTCCCGGTAGCTGGCGGGATACCGGAGGTTGTTGAGCACGAACGTCATCAGGCCCTCCTCGTCGCCTTTGAACGCGGGCGGTATGTCCACGGCGACGTAAACCGTGTCGCCGCCTGCCCGCAGGTAGTAGGGTAGGGCTTCCTGCAGCCGAAACCGGATGGGCAGCGCATGCCGCATCCGAACGGGCTTGCCTTCGCGTTTGGCGGGCACCCAACGCAGGCCGGCCTCGTCGAGGGCCGCGAGCACGCGTGCCGCCTCGTCGCCACAGCCCCCGCCGATGTCCTTGATAATACGGATATCGGAAATTCGCCCGGTTTTTTCCACCACAAACGATGTCACGACCGTGCCCTCTTTGTTTTCTTTTCGCGCTTCTTCCGGATAGCGGATGTTTTTGGTAACCACCGACAAGAGCTGGGACTCGGCACAGCGACGCAGGCTGTCCTCCGTCCAGCCGGGATGCAGGTCGGGCATACAGCGGGCCAACAGAGGCATGGGCATGGACTCCGCAACCTCGTAAATCGTCGTATCGGTTGTGGTTTGGCCGGTCAGGTTGGCGGCCAGGCAGAGCAGGAGTGCAAGTTGGGCAACGTATTTTCTCATAGCGTTGAATTTGGGCGGCGAAGGTACGGACAAAAAAAGGCCCCGCCGCAAGGGCGAGGCCAGTCTGTTTTTGTAATACAAGTGCGAGCCTCAGCGAGCGCCCGCTACCTGTATGGTTCCGTTTTTGATTTTGATCGTAACGGTTGTTGCCATGTGTGCAGTAGTTTGATGAAAAAATCGGCTTCGCACCTTGCGGTGCGAGGTATAGAAAAAACACTGGCAATTAGGGAGTGACGAGGCCAAGGTACAGCCTTCGCGTTTTTTTGCAAGCGCCGAGTCGGTTCATTTTTTCCACCACTGTGTGGAAAACCCGCAGGCAAAATCCAAGCCGCTGTGTTTCAACAGGGTTTTTCGAAAATGCTCTTGCTATTTTTGCGCCGCATTTTTTTTCAAAACGATTTTATGAAAAAAATCCTCCTCATCGGCGCGGGCCGCTCGGCCACGGTGCTGATCGGCTACCTGCTGGAACAAGCCCGACAGCACGATTTTTTTGTCACTGTAGCGGATGCCAATGAAGCACTGGCACGCCAAAAAACCGGCGATCACCCCAACGGGCGGGCTGTCCGGTTGGATGCCGCCAACCCAGCCGACCGACGTGACCTCGTGGCCCGGCACGATGTGGTGGTGTCTATGCTGCCGCCGCAAATGCACATCGAGGTGGCACTGGACTGCCTTGCGCTGGGCAGGCACTTGCTTACCGCGAGCTATGTCTCCCCCGCCGTGCAGGCGCTGGATGCCGACGTGCGTTCGCACGGGCTGGTTTTTATGAACGAACTGGGTCTCGATCCCGGCCTTGACCACATGAGCGCCATGCAGAGGATCAATGCCATACGGGCCGATGGCGGGAATATGACGGCTTTTTATTCCCACTGCGGCGGCTTGGTGGCACCCGAAAGTGACGACAACCCGTGGCACTACAAGTTTAGTTGGAACCCCCGCAACGTCGTGCTCGCGGGTCAGGGCACAGCCCAGTACCTTGAGGACGGCAAAATGCGGTTCGTTCCGTACCGTCGCCTGTTTGGGCAGCATCGCCTCATCGAAGTGCCCGGAATGGGCCAATGGGAGGTGTACGCCAACCGCGATTCCCTGCACTACCGCGAGGCATACGGGTTGGCCGATGTCCGCACGCTCCTCCGGGGCACCATCCGGCACCGGGGCTACTGCACCGCCTGGGATGCACTGGTGCAGATCGGCCTCACCGACGGGAATTTTCCGATTCCCGGCTCCGAAAACCTGACGTATCTCGGCCTGATGGAGGCATATTCGGGAGGCGAAAACGGCGCGATCACGGTACGCGAACGAATCGCCGACCTGATCGGCAGCCGCCAGGATGGCCCGGTGATGCACCAATTGGACTGGTTAGGCTTGTTCGACGAGCGGCCTATCGGCTTAAAAAACGCCACCCCTGCGCTCGTGCTGGAACACCTGTTGCTCGAAAAATGGGCGCTCCGGCCCGACGACAAGGACATGGTCATCATGCAGCACGAGTTCGAGTATGAATTAGATGGCCGTCCGCGCCGCCACATCTCCACCCTTGTGGCAACAGGCAATGATGGCACGGACACTGCCATGTCGCGCCTCGTGGGGCTACCCCTCGGTGTTTTTGCCAAGCTGCTTTTGCTTGGGGAAATAAACACGGTTGGGGTCAATATCCCCATCATGCCTGAGGTGTACGAGCCGGTGCTGGCGGAATTGGAGTCGCTTGGTGTGCGGTTTGAGGAACGGGAAGGGTGAGCAGGAAAAATAGGCTCTTCGTGGCTTCATACGTCAAGCCAAGGCTTTCCATTTTTGGGCTGCCCGGCATGGGCCTGATGAAGAAGACGTTGGTGACTTCGAACAGGATCAATCCGAGGATACCGAAGTAGAAGGGTTTTTTCATAAGCGTGGCAAAAGTAAAATTCCTAATTTTCGCCTTCCAATTTGCAGCGCTTGCGACACACGCCCGCTCTTGGCCTTGATAACACCCGCAGGGGCTTTTTTTCAAAAAATAAACACTTGCTGTCATGCACATCTCCCGTGCTCTTTTCGCCGTTCGCCCCGTTCAACTGGCGTATCTCGTCCTGTTTTTGGCCACCACATCGGCACGCGGGCAGAACCTGCAAGTGACTAACGGCAACACCGCGCCATTCACCCCCGCCAACTTGATTTCCAACGTTTTCCTCGGCGCAGGCGTGAGCGTGTCCAATATCGCGTTCAGCGGACAGCCAATATCGGTGGGCTATTTCACCAATGGCACTACCGCCACGGGCCTCGAGCGCGGCATCGTGCTCACCACAGGCCGCGTCGAAACTGCCAACGTAAACCTCGACCAGTTCGGTTGCAACGAAAACGGCAGCGTATTCGCCACCAACAACGTGAGCGGCTTCGTCCCCGGCAACGACCCCGATCTGGCACTCCTCGCTGGCGGGCCGCTGTTCGACATCACCAGCTACACCATCACCTTCGTGCCCACCTCCGACACCCTGCGTTTCCGCTACTGCTTCGCTTCGGAGGAGTACCCGGAGTTTGCCTGCTCGGCGTTCAACGACATTTTCGGCTTTTTCATCCAAGGGCCAAACTACCCCGTGCCTACCAACATCGCCCGCATTCCCGGCACGGGACAGCCGGTGTCCATCAACACCATACACCCCGACAACACCACGCCCGCCAACGCTTGCCCTCCGGTGAACGCCCAGTTTTATATCAACAACACCGGCACCAACAAACAACCCACTTTCGACGGACTCACCCGAGTGTTCACCGCCGAGGCCGTGGTGGTGCCCTGCCAAACCTACACGATCAAACTCGTCATCGCCGACGTGGGCGACCCGGTGTACGACTCCGGCGTTTTCCTCGAGGCCAAGAGTTTTGGTACGGGTGCCCTGCGCACTTCTTTGGCCACGCCGAGCCTCGACGGCACCGTCACCGAGGGCTGCGCCAACGGCTCCATTACCTTCCGCCTCCCCCTGCCCGCCGATAATGATTTTCCGATTGACTACAAAATCCTCGGCACCGCTACCAACGGCACCGACTACCAGACTATCCCGTCCGGGCTTTTCATCCCCGCCGGGCAACAGGAGTTGGTCATTCCCATCGTCGCGCTCGAAGACGGGCAGCCCGAGGGTACCGAACAAATTGCCCTCGACGTGCGCCGCGACCCCTGCAACCGCGACACCATTTTTGTTTACCTGCGGGAAAACACTATCGTGCCGCCCGACCAGTTGGCCGACGCGACCCGGTGCGTTACCGGCGCAGCAGTGGCGCTGAACGGCCTGCTGCCGATTCAACTGCCCGCCCCGTCCGTGTTTTCCATCAGCCCCAACCTGAGCGTCAGCCCCGTGAACACGCCCGTTTCGTCCGCGATCAATGTGTTCGGTGTATTGCCCGCCATACTGCGGCCGGGCATGATCCGCTCCGTTTGCCTCAACTTCAAACACGACTGGGTGGACGACCTCGACGTGTACCTCATTTCGCCCGGCGGGCAAATTCTGGAACTGATGACCGATTGTGGAGCCAACGGCAAAAATTTCACGAACACCTGCTTCACCCCCGCAGCCACTCGGAAAATATCGGCCACCAATGCCTTCGACGGCCCGTTTACTGGCGACTGGCTGCCCGAAGGTCCGTGGTCCGACCTCTGGGGCGGCGGCGCGTACCCTGCCAACGGGGCCTGGCGGCTTTCCCTGCGCGACGACCAAAACGGCATCGTCGGTTCGCTGCTCGACTGGTCCATCACCTTCGAACCGCTCTACGGTATCACCTACACCTGGGCACCCGGTACCGGCCTGTCCTGCACCGACTGCCCCAACCCCATGGCTAACCCAACCTCCAACACCGTTTATCACCTCCAGGCCGTGGATTCCTACGGTTGCGCGGTGCAGGATTCCGCTGCCGTGGGCGTGGTGTTGCCCCTGCCCGCGCCGGTTGTGACCTGTGGCGGATTTACCAGCACGACCATCACGTTCAGTTGGAACAACGTGCCCGGAGCAGCCAGTTACCTCGTCAATGTGGGCGGGGCGGGCTGGATGCCGCCCAGCGGCATGAACATGCACACCGTGACCGGCCTTGGCCCAAACACCGTCGTCACCATTCAGGTACAAGCCGTGGACAGCACCGGAACGCCCTGCCCCGCAGGCATTGGCACGGCCACTTGCGCCAATTGCCAACAACCTGTGGTAACTGTCACCGTAACTGATGCCACTTGCTCCACCGGCACCAACGGCAGGGTAGTGCTCACGCCCGATGGCCTGCTGCCGCCCTATACGTTTTCATTGGCTGCGCAAACAAACAGCACCGGTATTTTCAACAACCTCGCTGCGGGCACCTACTCCGCCACCGTGACGGATGGGGCGGGCTGCCAAACGCTGCTTTCGGTGACGGTAGGCGCACCGGCACCAGTCGTCGTGGTGCTCGATCCAAAAAATGTAACCTGCTTCAACGGCGACGACGGGGCCATCACGGCCCTGCCAACCGGTGGCACCCTGCCGTACAATTTTAAATGGAGCGACCCGGCGGGGCAAACCGCCCTCAAGGCCGTCAACTTGCGCGTGGGCACGTTCACTGTCACTGTCACCGATGCCAACGGCTGTACGGGGACGGCCTCGGCCACGCTCACCTCGCCGCCCGATGTGGTTTTGTTCGTCACACCCACCGCCGCCAAGTGCAACGGGCAGGCCAGCGGATTGGCCACCGTGTCGGCTTCCGGCGGCATTGGGCCGTACCAGTACGCCTGGAGCACGGGCCAAACCGGCCCCATTGCGGTTAACCTGCCCGCAGGCAGCCATTTGGTCACCGTGACAGATGCAGTGGGCTGCGCCAAAACGTCGTTTGCGCTGATCTTCCAGCCGCCCGCGCTGACGGCCATCACCTCGTCCACGAACACGACCTGTTCCAATTCGAACAACGGCACGGCCAGCACCATCGCCCAAGGCGGCACGGGAGCCAAGACGGTTTCATGGAACACGACCCCTCCACAAAGCACGCCGACCATCATCAACCTCGCGCCGGGCACGTACACCGCCACCATCACCGATGCCAACGGCTGCACCCTCACCCAAACGGCCACCGTGAACGCCCCGCCAGCCATTGCCCTGAGTACAGCCAGCACGAACGCCACCTGTTTCGGCACGCCCACGGGCACGGCCACGGCCACGGCTTCGGGCGGCACCGGCACCCTGACATTCAAGTGGAGCGACCCCCTCGGGCAGACCGCGCCCACAGCTACCAACCTCGTTGCAGGCACGTACACCGTCACCGTGACCGATGGAAACGGCTGCCAAGCAGTACTTTCGGTGGCCGTAGGCACACAAACATCGCTCATTGTGGCACTCGACCCCGACAATGTAACCTGTTTCAACGGCGACGACGGGGCCATCACAGCCATGCCGACCGGCGGTGTCTTGCCGTACAATTTCAAATGGAGCGACCCGTCAGGCCAAACCGCCCCTCAGGCCGCCAACTTGCTCGTGGGCACGTACACCATCACGATCACGGATGCCAACGGCTGCACAGGGACAGCCTCGGCCACGCTCACGTCGCCACCCGATCTGGTTTTGTTCGTCACGCCCACCGCCGCCAAGTGCAACGGGCAGGCCAGCGGACAAGCCACTGTGTCGGCCTCTGGCGGTGTCGGTCCGTACCAGTACGCGTGGAGCGTGGGCCAAACCGGCCCCATTGCGGTGAATTTGCCCGCGGGCAGCCATTTGGTCACCGTGACAGACGCAGTGGGCTGCGCCAAAACGTCGTTCGCGCTGATCTTTCAGCCGCCGGCGCTTACGGCCACTACCTCGTCCACAAATGCCACTTGTGCCACCCTGAACAACGGCACAGCCACTACCACCCCCCAGGGCGGCACGGGTGTCAAAACGTTCTCCTGGAGCACGACTCCCGCACAAACCACGCCGACCGCCAGCAACCTCGGGCCGGGCACGTACACCGTCACTATCACCGATGCTAACGGCTGTACCCTCACCCAAACGGCAACGGTGACCGCTCCACCACCCATTGCCCTGATCGCCACCAGAACAAACGTCACCTGTTTCGGCACGGCCACAGGCACCGCTACGGCCACGGCTTCGGGGGGCAGCGGCACCCTGGCGTTCAAGTGGAGCGACCCTGTCGGGCAAATTACCCCTACAGCCACCAACCTTGCGGCGGGCACCTACACCGTCACCGTCACCGACGGAAACGGCTGCACCAGCACGGCCAGCACAACCATTTCCCAGCCCACGGCGCTGTCGCTCAACCTGTCGGCAATTGCGGTAAACTGTTTTGGGCAAAACACCGGCTCGGTCACCTCAACGGCCTCGGGCGGCACGGTGCCGATTAACTACCTGTGGAGTAGCAGCGAGGCGACACCCGGTATTTCCAACAAACCTGCCGGTACATACACCGTCACCATTACCGATGGAAACGGTTGTACGCGCACGGCATCGGCCACCATCACCCAGCCTCCCGTGCTGACGGCATCGGAAACCCACCAAAACATCGGCTGTTTCGGCATCTCAACGGGCAGCATCCAACTCACCCTCGGCGGCGGCACCACGCCGTACACCGTCACGTGGACCGGACCAAACGGGTTCACGGCCACGGGCACCACGCTGAACAATTTGCCCGCAGGCAATTATTCCGCCACTGTGACGGACGCAGCGGGCTGTACCCGCACCCAGCCCGTGACGCTGACCCAGCCCGCCTCGGCGCTGGCCGTTGCGCTGCCAGCGGTTGGTGATACGATTTGTTTGGGCGCAGCCAATGGCTCTGCCACAGCAGCAGCCTCGGGGGGCACGGCTCCCTACCTGTACGTTTGGGCACCGGGCGGGCAAGCCACGCCGGGTATTTCCGGCCTCATCGCCGGGGCGTACACCGTGACCGCCACGGACGGCAACGGGTGTACCCGAACAGCCTCGACCGTCGTCCCGCAAAAGCAACAGCTCACCATTCAGGTAACAAGCAGCCAAGTGGATTGCGCGGGCGGTAGCAACGGTACGGCACGAGTGACATCCGCTACATACGGCGGCACGGCAGCCAATCTTGCCCAGTTTTCCTACCAATGGAGCACCAATCCGCAGCAAACAGGCAGTATCGCCAACAACCTGACTGCGGGCAAAACCTACACCGTGACGGCCACGGACGCGCTCGGTTGCACGGCCACACAAACCGTGACCATCGCCGACGTGCCGATGCTGGGTGCCGTCATCGTCAGTTCGGTCAATCCCACCTGTTTTGAAAGTACCAACGGACGAGTCATTGCCACCGGAAATGGCGGCTTGAAGCCGTATTCGTACAACTGGGGCGCGGGCGTGTCTGCCGTGGACTCGCTGGCGCAAAACCTGCGGGCGGGCACCTATTTCGTGACGGTGACGGATGCCAAGGGCTGCACGGGCACGGCCTCCGTGACCCTGACCCACCCCCCGGCGCTGAAATTGCGCTCGCAACCGACACCGGTCATTTGCTACGGCGAAAGCACGGGCAAGGCTACCGTGTTTGGCGAAGGTGGCGTGTCCCCGTACCAGTTTGCCTGGCAAACGGGCATCACCGGCACGAGTGCTGACATGCTGGCCGCAGGCAGTTACGCCGTGACCATGACCGACAAAGTCGGCTGTACCATCGTGGACAGTGTGGTGATTTTACAGCCCGACGTGCCGCTCACGGGCACCATGGTCGTGACAGACGTGGGCTGTTACGGCGGATTTACCGGAGTCATCCAGATCGTGACCACAGGCGGCACGGCACCGTACCGGTACGCCCTCAACGACGGCCCGTGGATTGGTTCCTCCAGGCACATCGGACTGACCGCCGGCAAATATGCCCCCCGCATCGTGGACATCAACGGCTGCACCGCTACATTGGACACCGTGGAGGTGCAGCAGCGGCCCAAAATAGACCTGGAACTTGGCCCCAATATCACGATCCAGTACGGCGAAAGCACCCAGTTGATAGCAGTCACGACCAATGTGAGCGACCCGATTCAGTACGTGTGGAACCCCTCTGACAGTCTGTGGCTCAGCTGCCTCGACTGCCCCGACCCGTTCGTGGACGGTCTCGAGAATGGGCACTGGTTCGAACTAAAAATCGTGGACTCGTTTGGGTGCGTCGCCACCGACCGTGTGCTGGTGATGGTGGAAAAAATACGGCGGGTACACGTGCCAACGGGCTTTTCGCCCAACGGCGACGGCAACAACGACCTGTTGCTCACCCACGGCCAACAGGGCGTGCGCGTGCTGACGTTTCGGGTGTACGACCGCTGGGGCGAGGAGGTGTACGAGGTGCAGGATTTTCTGCTGAACGACCCTGCTACTGGCTGGGACGGCACCTTCCGCGGCGAGCCGATGAACCCTGCCGTTTTTGTGTGGGTGCTGGAGGTAGAGTTCGCGGACGGGGTGCGGGAGGTGTACAAGGGGAATACAACGTTGGTGCGATAGGTACTTTTGTGTACGCCGCTTTGTTATTCCCTCGGAATGACAAAGCGGCGTACACAAAATCCGTACAATCCTATGGCACCACCACTTTCTGCGCCTGCGCCGCGTCGCCCGCCCGCAGCACTACGTTGTACAGCCCGGCAGGCAAATGCGAGGTGTCCCAGTGCAGGATGTGTTCACCGGCCAATGCGCGGCGGTTGGGCAAGAGTGTTTCCAGCAGACGGCCCTCCAGATCGAAGATTTCCACGGCAGCGTTGCTCGTTTCCGACAGGGTGAAGCCAATGGCCACGCGCCCGCGCACGGGGTTTGGCGAAACCGGGTAGAGCCGGGTCTGGCTGAAATGGAAGGGCTGGCCGGTACCGGTCGTGCTGCCGTCGAGGCTGAGGTTTTCGTCGCCCGGCAGGTAGGGCAGCCACAGCAGGGGCAGGTAGTACATTTCGTCGGTAGTGCTTTCACCCCAGGTCACCGTTTGGGGCGGGTGGTTGGGGTTGAGCGGGTTGTTGGTGGTGTTGTCGTAGGTGGCGAAGGCGTGTATTTCCGTGTTTTTCGGCAGTTTCAGCAGTTTGTTGAAATGGTACATGCCCTGCCAGTTGAAGTCCCAGTTTTCAATGTGCATGAGCGGAATGGTATCTTTTTGCGGCGTGACGGCGAACACCCGCCAATTTTTTCCCAGCAAATGGCAGTGTGGTGCCACGCCCAGCAGGCTTACGTCGAGCGGGGTTTTGAACACGCCATGAAATTCCCTGACTGTGTTGGGCGGCATGATGAACGGCCCGTTTACCAATGAAGTGGGCAGCATGATGTGTGTACGCACGAACCGCGTGGCTGGCTGGTCGGCAAAAAACAGGTACACGGTGGACGAGTCCGGCTCATCGGTAGGCGTGGGTGCGTAGTGTACCTGCATCACGATATCGCTGCCCGCCTCAATGCGCTGGGCCATGCCGTTGGTGAACAAGTTAGGTCTGGCACCGGGCACATAGCCCGGTAGTTGATCCTCGAAATTGACCTGCCCGCTGCCGCTGCCCTGACCGGTGTAGCCGTACTCGGGCGTTTGCGCGTCAAGCGCCGCTGCCGTGCCCGATGTGTCGGCCCAAAATAGTGCATGGTGTACGATCTTGGTGTTTCCGGGGCGCATTTCTAATGCCACCAGGTCTTTTTTCTGGGTCAGGCCGGTGGGCAAAACGAAGTAGCGGTACTCGTCGTAGCCGGTTCCGGGATGCAGGTGTTTTTGGGCAAATGACAGCACGAGGTCGGGTGTGCCCACTTGCGAGCCGGTTGGAAAAATCGGCAGCGGCGGCTCCAGCACGGGGTTGCCTTGTGGCGCGCCGCCCTGCACCCAGGCTTTGATGGTAGCCACCTCATCGTCCGACAGGTAGTTTTCGCCAATGTACTTTGCCCCGAAATTGGGGTCGGGCTTCCACGGCGGCATGTAGCGGATCTCGGTGACATACCGCATCATGTTTGCCCAACCGTACGCCTCGGTGTACGATGTGAGCGAGAAGGGCGCGATTTCGCCAGGGCGGTGGCAGGTGGTGCAGTGTTTGTACACGATGGGTGCTACATGTTCGCTCCAAGTGATCGTTTGTGCTTCGGCGGCAAACGGAAGCGCGAGAAGCAGGCAGGGAAAGGCGAGTTTTTTCATATCAGGCGGAAAATTAATTTAGGTTCAAAAAACAGCCCACGGCGTTGGTCCGCGGGATTGGTACCGGTTTGTTGTGGCGGATGCAGTACAACGCCGCCTCTAATTCATGGGAGGTAACCACCTGGCGGCGCAGCCCGACCCGCTCGTACAGGTTGTCAATACGGCCTTGGTAAACAACCGTTTGGCGCGTTTCGTTGTACACCACCACTTCAGGCGTAACGGTTACGCCAAACCGCTTTGCCGCCGTTGCCGCCACTTCGCGGGTGCAGGGAAACGGCAGTTTGTGTTTGGCAACAAACGCTTGCACGGTGGAATCCGCCGAGATCGGATTGGGAAAATAGCCCTGAAACTGTATGCTGTCACCCGCGAATTTCCGGTAAAGGTGTTGCATTTTATCCGTGTACGCTTGGGTGATCTTGCAGTCTTCCAGCAAGAAAAAAAATACCGAAAACGTATCGGCAGGAGCGGATGCCTGCGCCTTCGGCAAAACAGGCAGGCACAGCATCAGGAAGGAAAGCAGTAATTTCGGCATGCCCGTGGGTGTTCGTTTGCGAAGCGGCTTGGATTGAGGCTGGGGCAAAAGGTTTAGAGCGTGTTTAAATTTCAGTCGCCGGGCTGCAAGCGGCGACTGAAATTTAAACACGCTCTAAGTGTCCCTCCGCACTGGGTTTGGGAGTGAAAATATTTCTCGCTTGTGTTCAAGGAACGTTTGGGCATTCCGCCCAACAAGGCGGCCTGAACGTGCAACATCAGGACACCTCCATGTAACACGAGGATACCCTTTCCCCAGATGGAACATCAGGGCACCTTTTTGCAACATGAGGATACCCTCCTCTCACCACCCGCCCGGCACTTTTGTCTCGGCTTTAGCCATTTAAGAGCGTGTTTAAATTTCAGTGCCGGGCTGCAAGCGGCAAATTTTGCTTCATACTGCGTTAAAATTTTCGCCGTAGGCACCCGGCTACGACTACAAATTTTGCCTTGTCTGAAACAAATTTTGCTCGCTTTCGCCTCGGCACCGAAATTTAAACACGCTCTTAAGGCGCTCAAAAAAGTACATATGGGAGCCCAGGAAAAGGTTTTTTTTAAATTGTAAGCACACTAGCGCTCACCCTGGCAACAATGGGTACATCGCGCTCCGCCGGTGCAACCCAAAATGCCACATCAGAGTAATCCATTGCCCTGCTCTGCCCGTATTTGTGCGCAACCGCGGAAGAACAACACATGCCCCGTCATCCAAAACAACCAGTCGTTCATTTTTCTAAACACTTACCTTAATTTATGAAGCAGTCCTTTCAAGTCTCATTCCAATTCATTTTTCTCTTTGTGTTCGCGTCGTTTTTGGCCACCTCTTGCAAAGACCACCCCCTGGCGGGAACGCACGTGGGCGAAGAAGCCGCGTTCGGCATGGGC
Source organism: Saprospiraceae bacterium (assembly GCA_040080915.1). Lineage (GTDB taxonomy): Bacteria > Bacteroidota > Bacteroidia > Chitinophagales > Saprospiraceae > M3007. The sequence goes on along the minus strand of JBEBHD010000114.1, from coordinate 3,150 downwards.
AAAGCCCGCACCTACATCACCAACGATGACAACGGCGACCCCATCGAGGTGGGTGTCGTGATTGACGAGGATGCGTTCAAAGGTTTTGCCGTCGCCTCAACGGATTCTTATCTCAGCCTTGACTACCCGGCAGCCGCAGAACGCACGCCGTTCAAACACCAGTTCATGGGCTATGCTCCGCACGGCCACGAACCGGTGATGGTGTACGACAAACCCCACTTCGACCTCCACTTCTACACCTCTACCGAGGCCGAGCGCGTAGCCATCGGCCTGTTCGACACCGTGAAGGCCAAGGTATTGCCTACCGCTGACTACTTCCCGGCTGCGTATTTCCAAACCGGCCTTGTGCCAGCCATGGGCGTTCACTGGCTTGACGGCACCTCGCCAGAACTGACGGGCACCCTGTTCACCGAGACGTTCATCTGGGGATCATTCGATGGTAAAGTGACGTTCTTGGAGCCGATGATTACTTACCAGTTTATCAAAGACAATCCGACCTTTGAAAAAGACCTCAAGCAGCCTGCCAAATATGACCAGCCGGGCAAGTTTTACCCGACCAAACAGGGCTTCACGCACGATGCGCAAAACAAGGAGTACCGTTTTTTCCTGACATCATTCGTGCGGCGCTAGGAAACGGATATTTCGGGTCAATCCTGAAAACTTGGCCCGTTTCACCGCCGATTTTTTGAACACCTTGCCGAAGACCTCCTCGGTCAGTTCCGACCAGTCCGCTCGAGTCATGCCCAGCAAGTCTGGGTGTGGCTCGAGCGCTGGCTCGTTGTGCCGGTCGCTGAACCGGTTCCACGGACAAACGTCCTGGCAGACATCGCAGCCGAACATCCAGTTGTCCAGTTGTCCGGCAAACTCCGCAGGAATTTCTTCCCGCAGTTCGATGGTGAGGTAGGAAATGCAGCGCGAGGCATCGAGGAAGTAGCCTTCGGAGCTGATGGCCTCGGTCGGGCAGGCCTCGATGCAGCGGCGACACGTGCCGCAGTGGTCGCGGATCGGGTCGTTGTAGGCTAGCGGCAGGTCGCAAATAATTTCTGCCAAAAAAAAGTAGGAGCCGCGCTTGGGGTTGATGGTCAGGGTGTTTCGGCCGTTCCAGCCGATGCCTGCGCGGCGTGCCCATTCGCGTTCGAGCACCGGGGCGCTGTCCACAAAACAACGCCCGCTAATGGCACCGATTTGCTCCTGCATAAAATTCAGCAATTCTTGTAGCCGCTCTTTCACCACGTGGTGGTAATCCGTTCCGTAAGCATACTGGCTGATTTTGGGGGCATCCGGGTCGTGTTGTTTTTCCGGGTTGAAATAATTGAACGCCAGGCAGATCACGCTTTTAGCCCCCGGAACGAGGCGCGAGGGGTCCACGCGCAGGTCGAAATAGTTTTCCATGTAGGCCATCTTGCCGTGTGCTCCTTGCCGGAGCCAGGCTTCCAACCGGCGGGCCTCCTCGTCGAGGCGTTCGGCACGGGCAAAACCGACAAAAGCAAAACCGAGGCGGTGCGCTTCGGCCCGGATCAGGTCGGTATGTTGATCAGTATTCAGCATCAGGCCCGGTCGCACCGCTCAATGGGTGAGCAATTGTCCAACAGAATATTTCCCCGGTATTTGCGCAGCGACCCTGGGGCGTAAAAAGCCTCGAACGTGATGTAGCGCATCTCGTGGTTGGGCACAAACTGAAACTTGTACTCCTTCCAGTCCTCGTGGTCAATCAGGCCGGAGGTAGCCAGCATCTGCCTTTTTTCGCGTTCGGAGCCGCCCCAAATGCGCAGGCGGGCGGGCAGGTTGTAACCGACGTACTCCTTTGAGTGAGTGAGGTGCATGACGATGGTGTAGCACACGCCCGGCTGGAGACTTTGGGGCAGGCGCTGCGAAACGTCCTCGCGAGTGCCGTCTTCGCGCACCACCAATGCCATACAAGAGAGTCCATCTTGCGGGCGAACATGCACGCCCCAAGCACCGGGCATGATATCGGGTGTACTGCCGAGCGTGAACGATACCCAGCCCGATGGGCAATGCGAGGCTTGCGGCCTGTCCTCGAAAGACGGGTTCTGGAGGTGTATTTTGCCGTCGGGCTGCTGGGCCAGCGCATTTTGCCAAAGCGCAAACAGAAATTGAAAAACCACTACGATCATAGCCCCAAAGGTATCGGCAAACAGCGGTTTTGCGAAACACGGACACGTTTGAAAAAAGTGCGTTCGGTTTTTGGGCGAAAAGCGGCAACTTTGCCCGCCTTTTTTCACCAACCAAGCACCAGTATGCCACGCAGCAAGCCCACATTCGTTTACGCCATCGCGAGTATGGCTATGGTGTTGTTCTTGGTGGGGCTGTTCGCACTCATGGTGCTGCAGGGCAACAACCTGGTAGCGCTATTTAAGGAAAAAGTGGATGTCTGGTTAGAGTTCAGGCCGGACACCCCGCAGGAAGAAATCTCCCGCATTGTGCAGGAAGTGCGCCAGCAGCCGTTCGTCAAGGCCGAAACGGTGACGTTCGTCTCCAGCGACCAAGCCGCCGCCGCCATGCGGGAAGAACTCGGCAATGAAAGCCTGCTCGCAGACATACCCAACCTCATGCGCGACGTGGTGCGCTTCAACGTGCGGGCCGATTTTTTTCGGGAAGACAGCCTGCGCCAATGGCGCGAAACGCTCAAACAGGACAGCCTCGTGGCAGAGTTGTACGTGGAAGCCGCCAACACCGGCAATATCGGGCGCAACATCGAAAACATTGGCTGGCTCACGCTGGGCCTCAGTTTTTTGCTCATCTTTGCCGCCGTCACACTCATTCACAACACAATCCGGCTGTCGCTTTTCGCCAACCGGTTTATCATCAAAAACCAAGAATTAGTGGGTGCCTCGTGGGGATTCATCACCCGACCGTACATCCGACAAGGCATCCTCAACGGGCTTTGGAGCGCCCTGTTGGCTATCGGGGTGCTCATCGGCCTGCTCAACTGGACACGAAATCGTATGCCCGAAATCAAAGACCTGCAAGACCTGAATGGCATCCTCGCCGTTTTCGTCGGGTTGGTCGTGCTGGGCATCACGCTTTCTGGCCTCAGCACGTGGTTTGTGGTGAACAAATTCCTGCGTATGCGCGTGGATGACCTCTACTGAGAAGGTTTGGGGTTTGGGAGTTAGGAGGTTTCTGGTT